>URWP01000075.1 GCA_900551645.1 uncultured Bacteroides sp. | reverse complement strand
GTCAGCGAACAGTTCAAACCTGATTATATCTATTGTGGACAAAAACTTCCGGAAAACCGACGGGAAGATATCGGCTACATCCTCGATGCCAACTGTTGGGACGGTACTCCGGGAACATATCCGGCATTCAACTTCCAGCAAATGATGGAACTCCACCATTGTCTCGCACCGATGAAATTTCTGTTCATGACTTACATGGGACTGAACGAGGAAGCACAGGCCTGCCTGAAACTTCATCCGGAAGTAGTACTCATCGCACAAAGCAATCATCCGAATCGTCTGGGTGAATTCCGAGGTATTGCCCATCAGCTTATGACACAAGGCCTTCAGAATCCGCTTGTTTTTTTCCAGTTTTACCAGGAAAAACAAACCGAAGACTTACAGATAAAATCAGCTGCCGACATGGGAGCCTTGATTTTCGATGGCTTTTGCGACGGTATCCTCTTGTTCAACCATGGTAATGCCATTCCTGAACAAAAAGTCGACGAAACTGCATTCGGTATTCTGCAGGCCGGACGAATCCGCACCTCCAAAACTGAATACATCTCCTGTCCTGGTTGCGGACGCACATTGTACAACCTGGAATCTACCATCGCCCGCATCAAAGCTGCAACTGCTCACCTGAAAGGACTGAAAATCGGTATCATGGGATGTATCGTAAATGGTCCCGGCGAGATGGCTGACGCTGATTACGGTTACGTAGGCGCCGGACGAGGCAAAATCAGCCTGTATAAGAAAAAGGAATGTATCGAGAAAAACATCCCGGAAGAACAGGCTGTAGAGAAACTGATTGAACTGATTAAAGCCAACGGTGATTATCATGAACAAGTATAACACTACACCATCAAACAAGCAAAGGAGGTCCGTTGGGCCTCCTTGCTTGTTTTTTATTATATGTGTCTCTCAACGCTTTGTTCCCGACAGAACTGCTGCGGCCACTTCGTCGGTAGCCTTTACCTCAGGAGCCGAAAGAATCTGTTGGTAACGAACCGGATCCTTGAGAATTTCAATAGCCTTCTCTAAATCTTCATCCTCTTTCAACCGTTCCATCGCCCTACCCCGCTGATAGAAATAACGGGTTGCAATTTCTTCTGCCAGATAAGATTTAATCTGCTTGGAAAAATAATCCAAATCCCTATCCAGATTATGGCTCAATTTCTTTTCCAAGGCCTTGAACTCTTCGGAAGCCCCTTCCATATATCCTTCGAATTCGGCAATTTCTTTCAAGGTCTTCAGCATCTTTTCACTCTGGCGGTCATATGTGAAATTCCGCGATTTCACTAGCTTCTTGAAAGATTCATAATCAGCATCCGTGATTTTCAGATCATCAATAGATGACAAAGCTGGATGATCCAGACAATACTGTGTAGCATAATCAAAAATCAAATCATCATTCATGAGATAAAAGATGATATTCGGAATCTTGTCTCCCTTCACTTCAATATCCGGACGAATGCCTCCGCCATCGCGTACCTCACGTCCCGCTGCCGTATGAAATACGGTAGTCAGGCTGTCCGGGATACGGGCCACTGAGCCGTCAGCATTTTTCTTGGCATAATCGATAGCCTGAATACATCGTCCACTCGGGATGTAATATTTCGAAGTAGTGACTTTCAAAGTCGCGTTATAAGGCAACGGACGGATGGTTTGTACCAATCCTTTTCCAAAGGTACGCGAACCAATGATAACCGCCCTATCCAAATCCTGCAAAGAACCGCTGACAATCTCTGAAGCTGAAGCCGAAGAGCCGTTTACCAACACAACCAATGGAATCCGCTCATCCAACGGTTCATTCTGTGTCTTATAGGAATTCTGTGCCTGTTTCAGTTTACCCTTGGTTACCAGAATTTCTTGGTTCTTCGGGACAAAATAGTTCACAATATCGATAGCTTCCGTCAGTGAACCTCCTCCGTTATCACGTAAATCCACAATCAATGATTTAGCCCCCTGCTGTTTCAGACCGATAAGTGCCTTCTTGAAATCTTTAGCACAATTTTCGGTAAAACCTGTTAATGTAAGATAACCGATACTGTCACGCACCATTCCATAATAAGGAATCGGATTGGTACGGATACTTTTACGGGTGATTTTAAACTCCATCACCGTACTGTCATTCTTTAACGGGCGAAGTACTTTCAGTACAAACGAAGTTCCAGGTTCGCCACGCAGGGCTTCGCTCACTTTCGAAGAAAAATCCTGTGGCTTCATATCGCCTCGAACCATTTCTTTTCCTCCTACAGACAAAATAATATCCCCCGCCTTCACACCGGCTTCGGCAGCTGGCATCCCTTCTGTCGGTTCAATAATGGCAATACGGTCTTTCGCCTCGTAATAACGAATGGCAGCACCAATACCACCATACTTCCCCGTAGTCATTTCCTTCAAAGTACTTTCCTCTTCTTCAGGATAATATTCCGTATATGGATCAGTAGACGAAAGCATACCGTTTACACCCAATTGAATAGTCTTTTCCACATCAAGAGAATCTACATAAAACATATCCAATTCCTTGAAAATGGCATTCAGCAAATCCAGATTCTTGGATATCTGAAAATTACGGTCATCGTCTGTAAAACTGGAGAATCCCAATCCCATTAACAGTACAAATGTCCCCAACAATGATTTCTTAACATTCATATATCTCATATTCTTTCTATTTCTTATCATTTAAGGTTACAAAGAAACATATTATTCCGATTATACACACAGAACCAGAATAATATTTAACTTAATTTCGCCCCAAAGCCCTACAAGTGAAGCCTTATAGAGCCAATTCTTTTACCCAAATAAAGTCCGATTCCAATAAATTTATCAATTCTACCACATTTTTTTTGCAAAGATATTGCATAATTCAAAATAACCTGCTACCTTTGCATCGCAATTGAGAAAAACCTTCTTCAGTAGCTCAGTCGGTTAGAGCATCTGACTGTTAATCAGAGGGTCGTTGGTTCAAGTCCAACCTGAAGAGCTAAAAGCTCAATTGTGATATTCTTCAGTAGCTCAGTCGGTTAGAGCATCTGACTGTTAATCAGAGGGTCGTTGGTTCAAGTCCAACCTGAAGAGCAGAAAAGTCCGTTAAATGCGGGCTTTTTTTGTATCTAGAAACTAACTAAAAATCTGCAGGCCGCAACCTCTTCCATGAACTACCTTTTATGAAATACGGAGTTTCCAGAAAAACCTTGTTGATTACCGCCGGCATCGTATGGCTGATTGCTGGAGCCAATATTTTACGCATCGGAGTAATCTGCTGGTTTCATGATAAAGTTTATTGGCTATTCAAAGTCTGTGAAGCAACTCTGATATTCCTGCTTTTCTTCGGAATCATCTTTCACAGACTTTACCGAAAACATACCAACCGAATTTCCAAAAAAGAAAACAAGAACTGTCCTTTTGCTTTTTTCGATGTCAAAGGATGGTTCATTATGGCTTTCATGATTTTTTTCGGCATAATAATACGTAACTTTCAACTCCTGCCGGAATCCTTCATTGCTGTATTCTACACCGGACTCTCCCTGGCGCTGATAGGGACCGGCATCCGTTTTCTGGTATACGGATGGAGGAATCGGGAAAGATTATAATACCTTTGCTGCAGATAACAACAAAGTACGTCTCTCCGCAATGGATTGTTTGGAATATAAAGTGACAGAAGTCCACAACATCAAGTCTTCCAATCCTACCGGATAAACTTCTTTTCCTGAACGGTCGGCTACCACCTGCTGAAGCATAATATAATCCATGCCTTGATGATGAGCATCGCAACGTAAAGCCTCTTTGCCCCACTCTTTCCAGCAGGGGGCTTCGTATTCGGCTATATACGCCTCATCATCTTCCCAAACCTCGTGTGGAGACCGACCTTCAATATAGATGCGCCGATGTTCACCTTGCCAAATGCCCCGTGTTCCTTGCAATTCAAAATCCAGACTTCTCGGACGAGGTAATGTCGTATCGTGAGTCAAGGTTATCAGAATTCCCTTACGGGTTCTCATCTGAGTAATGACAATATCTCCCATAGTAACATCATAGGTCCCTTCTCCACCTCGTTGGCGGACAAATGCATTCAACCCGCAGGCCCGCGAAGCAAAAGCTGTCAATTCCGTTATCGGGTCAGTCTTTGGAACTCCCGCAGCCAGGCACAGCGGAGCTAACCCATGTGTAGGATACAAATCAC
Source organism: uncultured Bacteroides sp. (assembly GCA_900551645.1). GTDB lineage: Bacteria > Bacteroidota > Bacteroidia > Bacteroidales > Bacteroidaceae > Phocaeicola. Next base: position 7,070 of record URWP01000075.1, on the reverse strand, counting down.
CGTTCTCAGTCAGATAGAACTGACTACGCCAGATACCTTCAGGTTTGTCCGGATTGCCGATACCCCCTGAAGAATCTACCAACATATCGCGTAAATCATGCCGATAACCGCCTCGCATGGCAATCAGTTCTCCCAATACACCAGCATGAACCAGACGGGCTATCGCCATGTTCTCCCGCAAAAAGAGGGTATTTTCCAGCGGATAGACACACAAATGACGTTTCTGGGATTCCTCCAGCAACGGACGATATTCGTCTTGAACCAGACCGCCACGGATTTCCAATGCGATATGGCATCCTTGCTGTAGCGCATACAACCCCTGCTCCACATGAAAGCGCCATGGCGAAGCAATAAAAACAAGCTCCGGCCGACATTCGGCAATCATCCTCCTATAATCGAAAACTCCCTGCGCATACAACGGACACGAGAAGTCTTCCGGTGCAGCTGGTTCCGGGTCTGCCACAGCCAGAATTTCATAGGCAGGAATAGCCTGCAACAACCGGAGCAGATATTTTCCCCGATATCCTGCCCCTATTACGACTGTTCTGATACGCTGTTCCATAGAGAGAATAATACTGATTCAACTACAAAGCTATAAAAAAGAATATAGTTTCTACGCATGACGCGGACGAATCTTCCGCACAAACGATGATAACGTACGTCGGATAGTTCCTGTCAGGATAATCATAGTAACAGCTATCAGAATCAGTACAATGCCAACTCCTTCCTGAGCAGTAAACCGTTCACCGAACACAAAGGCACCGATACATACAGCTGTCACTGGTTCCATGGCTCCCAAAATGGAAGTTAATGTACCTCCAATATACCGTACAGCCAACAGCAGAGTAATGTTCGATATTACGGTGGGCAATACAGCCAACAATAGGAGATTTCCCCAGGCCCAGGTATCAGGCACAGGTTGTAAGCCTCCTCCCACCAGCAGCTTACCCCCAAACATTAATGTAGTAAAGATGAATACATAAAAAGCCAACTTACGACTATCCATCTCCTTCAACCGTGACTTATTCACTACAACAATGTAACTGGCATATCCGACAGCCGACAACAATACGATACCGACCCCTACAAAATCCAGTGTCAGGTCTGACCCTTCCATTGATAACCGGCTAACCCCACAAACAGCCAGCGCAATAGCCAACCAGGTAACCCAAGAAGCCTTCTCACGGAACAAGACCAGCATCAACAATGTGACAAAGACCGGATAAGTAAAATGAATGGTAGTGGCCACTCCAGCTCCCATAAAATCATAGCCCCAGAACAGGAACATGGCAGAAGCCGTATAAAAGAAAGCCAACAGAATAAACAAAGGTACATCTTTCCACGATACCCGGAACGATTCTTTCTTAACCAACATCATGACCCCCAATGCAATGGTAGCCAGCACAAACCGATAAAACAGGATAGAGTCGAACTTCATTCCCTGCTGCATCAACGGCAATGTAAACAACGGAATCAGGCCGAATGTAACAGACGTAATGATTCCATAAAAGAAACCTTTCAGACGATTCATAGTACTTATCATATCTTTGTGTTATAAATATACGATGATTACCCCTATTCCAGGAAACAACCGACCGTATTCAATTAAGTTGTGCAAAGGTATGAAATTCGATGTAAAATACAGTATTATCTCACTTCAGGAACACATAAATACATAGTTTGAATAACTTGAAAACAAATCATACCCTTTAAAGCCATCCGGAATCTATATTTTTACAGACACAAAAGGACCTATATCACTTCCTTCCGCTTCATTCAAACCGGCTAGTTATCACTTAAAGATAAACATATGAAACCAAAAACATTTATACGCTTCAGACAATTGGCCAGACTATTCCTTCTGGCAACTCCACTGACAGCCATTGCTGCCAATGATACCATCCGCATCAATCAGGTGGGTTATTACCCAAACCAAGAGAAAATTGCGGTAACTGACTGTAAAAATATAAAGACGTTTACAGTCATCGATGAATCCACAGGACAGACTGTTGTTTCCGGGAAACCTTTATATTCTGCTTCTTCCGAATGGTCGGATAAGGTCCGTACAGTCCTCGATTTCAGTTCTCTGACAACTCCCGGGAATTACCGGCTTACTATCGACGGGAAATACACCGTTCCGTTCAGTATTGACAACCAGGCTTTGCTTCCACTCAGCCGGGCAGCCCTGAAAGCTTTCTATTATCAACGCTGTAGCTTACCCATAAAAGAAATCTATGCCGGAGTATGGTCCAGACCCACCGGACATCCGGACAATCAGGTCATCATCCACGCCAATGCGGCCTCATCCGGTCGTCCTGCCGGAACCCTCATATCTGCACCCGGAGGATGGTATGATGCCGGCGATTATAATAAATACATCGTCAATTCCGCCTTTACAATCGGACTGATGCTCTCTGCCTACCAAGCATTCCCTGAATACTTCGCAAAACTGGAAAGCAACATACCCGAAAGCGGAAACGGTATACCCGATTTATTGGACGAAGCTTATTACAATCTGGGCTGGATGCTCTGCATGCAAGACCCGACAGACGGTGGTGTATACCACAAACTGACGACTCCCAACTTTGAAGGATTTATCCGTCCGGAAGACTGCAAACAGCCACGCTATGTCGTCCAGAAATCAGTCACTGCCGCCCTCGATTTTGCAGCTGTCATGGCACAGGCTTCGCGCCTATTCTCTCCTTATGACAATCATTTCCAAGGTTTCAGCAAGAAAGCCATCCAGGCAGCTCAAAAAGCCTACACTTGGGCGACAGCGCACCCGGACGCCTATTATGACCAGCAACAGCTGAACCATCAGTTCCAACCGGCCATCTCTACCGGTGAATACGGAGACCGGGATACTCAGGACGAGTTTTTCTGGGCCGCTACAGAACTATACCTGAGTACCGGAAATCCGACGTATCTCCAGGATGCAGAAAGATATGCCCCACATCGCTATATGCTGCCCGTTTGGGGAAATCTGTCAGCACTTGGAGTATTTTCCTGGATGCAGGCATCCACTCAAAAACAGGAAGCCGGGCAAAAGTTCTTGCCAGAACTGAAAAACAGCCTGATTCATCTGGCCGACTCCCTCGTCCAAGATGCAGGCTCCACTCCTTTCCATGCACCTTATGGCCATCATACCAAAGATTTTTTCTGGGGATCACTCTCCGACCAATGCGCCAGCCAAGGAATCTCTTTGGTTCACGCTTATCTGCTGGACAAAAAAGGAATCTATCTGAACAATGCTTACCGAAACATGAACTATCTGCTAGGCTTGAATGCTACGGGCTACTGCTACGTAACAGGATTCGGTTTCAAAAGTCCGATGCACCCACACCACCGTTTATCGGCTTCCGACGGAATAGACAATCCGATTCCCGGTTTTCTGGTAGGAGGCCCAAATCCACAACAACAAATGGGTCTACAGGCTTTTACCTGTGCGCCCGATGAAGCATACCTGGATTTGGAACTGTCCTATACTACCAACGAAATTGCAATCAACTGGAACGCATCACTTCTTACCCTTTCCGCAATGCTGGATGCATTGGCTCCTTCAGTAAACGGTCTGTAAAATACAACCACACAGACTAAGTAAACACAAAAACGTTCTCATGTTTCAACCAGGACATGGGAACGTTTTTTTGACTACAGACAACCGATAAATAAAACATACGTCTGACTTACAAATATTCTGATTCCTTGCAGCCCGTACTTAAAATACTTTTCCGTCTCATTTGAATTCATTATTTTTGTTTTACCGACGATTATACAATAAATCTAATTAATCTAAACAACATAACAGCCATGATAGAAAATGAACGAGACAGCCGCCACGAACATGTCATCAGCATAGCCAGGCAAATGATGACCGCGGCACGCACTGCTCCAAAAGGCAAGGGAGTAGACATCATCGAAGTAGCCTTGATTACAGGCGACGAACTGCAACAGCTTTCGAAAACAATGGTACAGATAGCCGAAGAAACCGACATGAAGTTCTTCCTGCGGGATGCAAATAATATTCTACAGGCCGAGTGTGTAGTCATTATCGGCACCCATGAACATGCACAGGGACTGAACTGTGGCCATTGCGGTTTCCCTACTTGTACGGCCAGACCCGAAGGCGTACCCTGTGCCATTAATTCGGTCGATGTAGGTATCGCTATCGGATCAGCCTGCGCTACAGCAGCAGACATGCGGGTAGATACCCGTGTTATGTTCTCCGCCGGACTGGCAGCACAGCGTCTGGATTTTCTGAAAGGGTGCCGAAGTGTTTATGCCATACCGGTAAGTGCTTCTTCAAAGAATCCGTTTTTCGACCGTAAATCCAACCAGCCTGAGAAATGACATAAAGATAAGGGCCTGTCGGCAAACCTTAACCTACAGGTATTGCCAACAGGCCTCAACGTTTATACCAGACTGGGGGAGCAATCTATTTCAACTTCCCATTGAAATAATATTTCCTGAAAATTTCCTGTCCTCTCTACCCTCATGAAAAAGAAACTGATTCCATAAAAGATGAACTTCAGGAAATAACCGGCTATCCTTTTACAGACAACTGTCCTCATTTTGCTTCTCCGACCTTCTTCGCCCGATGCCTTGTCATGATTTTGTAATGTCTGAATAGCAAAACAAGGCATAATCATGTTAAAAAAATAGAGAAATCGCTATTTTTCATGTTTTAAAACATGTTTTTCATAAACAATTTGTATCTTTGCAGCGTTAATAATACAGATATAAGGAAATATAGATGTAGAACAGCTTTCCGAAACGCGGAAGGCACAAAAGCAAATGAGTATGAAAGAGAATGTAAATGAAATCGTGATGTTACAGTACCGTATCAAGCGTTATCAGGCTATGGGAAACGGTGCTATGTGTCAGGCATTGAACAGCAAACTCCAGAAACTGCTTGCTCGTCAAGCTTGATTTAGTAAATAACCTTTAAACCATATGTAAAAGAGGCAGGAAACTGAACGGTTTCTCTGCCTCTTTTCTTTTTGGCAGAATACAACTGCCCCAATATAAACGTCAAGAGCCGTCCGGTCTGTATACCGGTCGGCTCTTGAACAATATGATGCAGCATTCAGTGCTTAACAATTAACGACACGCTCCAGCCATTTCACCATACCCAGCATAACTCCCATCGAAATAAGACATACTACAAAGAATACCGTCCAGCATTCCCAAATAGGAAGTTTGTTATACATCAACGGGCCTATCCACAGGAAAATGTTACCTACAGCTGTAGCACCCAGCCACAAACCCTGACACAATCCCTGAACATTCTTAGGAGCCACCTTCGATACAAATGAAAGTCCCAACGGAGAAATGAACAGCTCGGCTACTGTCAGGAAGAAATAAACGACAATCAGTACCCACGGACCTGCTTTTATACCTGCTTTGGCAGAATCGGCCATCGCCTTGAATTCTGTACCAGAAGGATAATCCATGGCAATTGAGTAAACAGTCAGGAACAAATAAGCGATACCTGCTACAGCCATACCGATAGCAATCTTTCTAGGTGTAGAAATTTCCTTGCCACGACGGGTAAACAGTCCGAAGAACCACATGATTATCGGAGTCAGTACAATTACAAAGAACGGATTGACAGCCTGCCAGATTTCAGGAGCGATACTTTCTGTTACCACAAAGTCACGGGCGAACAACGAAAGTGACTGACCGTTCTGATGGAACGAGAACCAGAAGAAGATAACGATTGCCAACACTGCAAACAAAGCATACATACGCTGCTTGATTTCCTTAGCCATCGCAGCTTTTTCTTCCGGCGTATAATCGACTACTTCTTTTGCAGTCTTCTTACCCGGAGTCGGGAAAATATTACGGTTAATAATGAAGATAAACAAAGAAATCAGCATAGCCAATACGGAAGCGATGAAAGAATAGTGGATTCCCGTATTGAATACATCCAGATATTGCGTACAGAACGGAGCCATATCGGCCGACATGGTACCACCTACCTTGACTACCAGCTCAGACATGTTGTTAAAACTGTCGGCTGCCATACCTGCACCTTCTTGCAGATACTGATGACACAAAGCTGGAAGATCGGCATTATAAGCCAGGTTATGAACCTTCAGCCACCATTCTCTCAACAATGGAGCGATGAACGGAGCAATCAGACCACCCACATTAATGAATACATAGAATATCTGGAAGCCAGAGTCACGGCGGCTTCTGGCAATCTTCAGAGCTTCAGGTCCCTTCTCAGCAGCTTCTTTCTCGAAGTTGTCATACATCTGGCCGACAATAGCCTGCAGGTTACCTTTGAACAGACCGTTACCGAAAGCAATCAGGAACAATGCAAGGCAAGTCAACGGCAACAGCCAACCGATGTTGGATTCTGTCGACAATACTGGAACAGAAAGGATAACATATCCCAAAGACATCACTATCAGTCCAGACATGATAGTAGCCTTATAGTTTTGTGTTTTGTCGGCGATGATACCCCCAACCAGGCTCAATACATAGATACCGCAATAAAATACCGAATAGATAATGGAACTGGTTTCATCGCTCAGACCGAATTTGGAGCAGAGGAACAATACCAGCACGGCATTCATGATGTAATAGCCAAAACGTTCGCCCATGTTAGATATTGCTGCAGCCAGCAAACCTTTTGGATGATTTTTAAACATAAGTAAATGAAGATTTAATGATTAATAATTTTTATATTTATCTGCAAATATAAGACAAAGCGTTGAAATTTCCATAAGGATGGATGAAATTAAGTCCGAAATATCAAGGAGTTCTGATAAAAAGAATCAAGGCAGAACCGCTGACCAATACTCTACCGCCGACACATATATAAACAAGTCAACCGGAATGTTTCTTCCTATATCAACCTCCACCCGACAATCAGAAGTACAAACCGACACTAACTTTTCAAATGGTTAATCCATTAAACGACTTTGCCTATACTTATATTTACGAAAACAATAAAAAACTCCTTGTAAGTATTTAACCTACAAGGAGTTATATATCTACTATCGTACTCGAAGCGGGACTTGAACCCGCACAGCCATTACTGGCCAAGGGATTTTAAGTCC
>URWP01000074.1 GCA_900551645.1 uncultured Bacteroides sp. | reverse complement strand
TCGGCTGTAGCGGGTAGCATTTCACGTAATGAAGGAACGATGGTGAACAAAGGTTTTGAACTGGCAATCAATTCTAAGAACTTTGTAGGGGAATTTGGCTGGGATACAGATTTTAATATCTCATTCAATAAAAACAAATTGACTAAACTCTCTTTACAGAAGGTTTATTATGATGCAATTACCAGCGATAATGTCCGCGAGTATGCTGTCCGTAACGAGCCGGGGCGTTCTTTGGGAGGATTTTATGGATATATCAGTGATGGAGTAGATCCGGAAACCGGTGAACTGATGTATCGTGATATTAATGGCGATGGTAAAGTGACCAGTTCAGACCGTACCTATATCGGTGATCCGAATCCGTTGTTTACGTTTGGCTTGACCAATACTTTCTCATATAAGAATTTAACGTTGAGTGTATTTTTACAGGGATCATATGGTAATGATATCTTCAATGCCTCACGTATGGAAACGGAAGGTATGTATGATGGTAAGAATCAGAGTACTAGGGTACTGGACCGTTGGCGGATACCAGGTCAGATAACTGATGTGCCTAAAGCAGGCTACACAATGCATAATTCATCTTATTTTATTGAGGACGGTAGTTATTTACGTGTAAAGGATATTACTTTGTCATACAATGTGACCGGTCCTCTACTCAAAAAATGGGGAGTCAGCCGACTTCAGCCATATTTTACGGCAACTAATCTGTTGACCTGGACAGGATATTCAGGAATGGATCCGGAAGTGAACCAGTGGGGTAACAGTGGTGCTGTACAAGGTATTGATTGGGGTACTTATCCTCAATGTCGTTCATTTGTGTTTGGTATTAATCTTGAATTCTAAAAATATAACAGTCATGAAACATAGAAAATATATTATAACTGGATTGGTATTGGCTGGACTGATGAATTTCTCTTCTTGCAGTTTAGGGTATGACCCTATTGCTTCTTATTCGGATGTGACTGAAGGTGTGCAGGATGATGAAGGTGAAAAACAGGAATTTCAGTCTCAGGCAGATGTAGAACTGGCATTAGAAGGGCTTTATCAGAAAATGAAGGATCGCATAGAACATTGGTATCTGGATTGTCTTCTGATAGGTGATAGTCATGCTGATAATGCCTATGCTGGAACTACAGGTGCTGAAACTGTTCCTTTCGAGAATAATACAGTAGATGGTGGCAATACTGTTCTGGAACGTGATTGGTCCCGTTATATGGAAGATGTAGCCGCAGCCAATCGTATTATCTGTAATATAGATGCAGTATCTGACCCGAATTTTACGGCAGATGCAAGAAACTCTATTAAGGCACAGGCTGAGATATTCCGTTCGTTGGTGTGGTTCTATATGGTACGTATATGGGGAAATATTCCATTGAATACGACTTTGCCACCAGATATTACAGCAGATAATATTGAGGAGGTATATGATGAATATTTTCCTTCGCAGAGTACAGAACTTGAAGTATATCAACAGATTGAAGCAGATTTGCTGGATGCTTTGAAATATGCTCCGGATAATAATCCGGCAGATAAGACTTTATTTACTAAATCGGTAGCACGTGCTCTTCTGGCAAAGGTTTATGCGGAAAAGCCGTTGCGTGATTATAATAAAGTCATTGAGTATTGCAGTGCTTTGGAGGCCGACGGATTCGGCCTGGCAGATTCGTATTCGGATTTGTTTGCGTTGAATGAGAACGGTACAGACCTGAAGATGCGTAATACCCGTGAAGGTATTCTGGAAGCTCAATTCCCTGCTTCCGGTGGTAACTGGTGTGCCTGGATGTTCGGTCGTGATTTGTTGGATTGGAACAATTCTTTTACATGGGCAAAATGGGTTACGCCTTCGCGTGATTTGATAGCTTTGTTTACCAGTGAGGGTGATACGCAACGCTTGGATGAATCAGTCGTATATTATGAATGTACGTGGAGTAACTATTATCCATCAGATCATTATCCATTCATGTATAAATGCCGGGCTGGATGTAGCAGTGTACTCTATTTGCGTTATGCTGATTTACTTCTCTTGAAGGCTGAGGCTTATTTGCGAGGGGATGCGAAGAATCTGAATGCGGCAGCTGATATTATTGACAGAATTCGTATCCGAGCAGGACTGAATAAGCTTCCTGATTCTGTCCGTAACAATGAAACCGAATTGTGGAAAGCTTATATGAAAGAACGTCGTTTGGAACTTGCTTTCGAAGGACAGCGCTGGTTTGATTTGTGTCGTTGGGATGAGGTAGAGAATGTCATGAACAACTTGCGGGATGAAGGACGTTTTGCCCGGATTAATGATTTCGATAAGAATTCTTATTTCTTTGCTGTTCCGCAGACTGCTCTCGACGGAAATGAAAATCTGGTTCAGAATCCTGGTTATTAAAAAAATAGAAATATGATGATAAAGATTAATAAAGTTTTATTGTTGCTCGGATGCATGTCGCTGTCAGCTTGTGTGTCGTGCAGCGAATCTTCTGCAACTGGTGGTGGCGAAGATACGGATACTCCTATAGAAGTTCCTTCCGGTGATGTAAAAATGTATGTCACTACATCTAACCGGATGTACGATTTAGCTATCCAATCAGTCGATTTCAGCGATAAGGATAATATGTCGCCTACTACAGTACGTTTGGATGCATCTATGCGTTACCAGACTATAGACGGTTTTGGCGCCGCTATTACAGGGGCTACCAGTTATAACTTGTCATTGATGCCAGAGGAAAAGCGAAAAGAATTTCTGAAGGATACTTTTTCGCCGGACAAGTATGGCTTCAGTTATGTGCGTGTATCTATCGGTTGTTCTGATTTTTCATTGAGCGATTATACTTGTTGTGATGAAAAAGGCATTGAAAACTTTGCCTTGACCATAGAGGAAACAAAATATGTGATTCCTGCTTTGAAAGAGATACTTGCCATCAATCCTGCTTTGAAGATTATTGCATCACCATGGACGTGCCCTAAATGGATGAAGGTGAAAGATTTGCAGAGTAAAGAGCCTTATGATTCATGGACTGGTGGACAACTCAATCCTGATTATTATCAGGATTATGCCACTTATTTTGTGAAATGGCTGGATGCATTCAAGCAGGCTGGCGTTACAGTCAATGCCGTTACGGTGCAGAATGAGCCGTTGAACCGTGGAAATTCGGCTTCTCTTTATATGGGGTGGGAAGAACAACGTGATTTTGTGAAGACTGCTCTAGGACCGGCTTTGCAGCAACATTTTCCGGATGTGAAGATTTATGCTTTCGATCATAACTATAATTATGATAATGTGGCTGATCAGGTAGATTATTCCTTGAAAATCTTTACAGATGCTGAAGCAAAGAAATATTTTGCCGGTACAGCCTTCCATAATTATGGAGGAGACCGAAGTGAACTGTTGGATGTACAGGCAAAAGCGCCTGATAAGGAACTGATTTTTACTGAAACATCGATTGGTGAGTGGAATCAAGGACGTGACTTGGCAACTGCTCTGACTCGTGATATGGAAGAAATAGCCTTGGGTACGGTCAATAACTGGTGTAAAGCGGTCATTGTCTGGAATCTGATGTTGGATAGTGACCAGGGACCTCATGGAGGACCTGGAGCATGTGCTACTTGTTATGGAGCGGTAGATGTTGATAATACGAATTATGATACGGTAACTCGTAATTCTCATTATTACATTATCGCACATCTGGCATCAGTTGTAAAACCGGGTGCTGTACGTATCGGAACTTCCGGATATACAGAAAATGGCATTTCTTATGCTGCTTTTGAAAATACTGACGGTACTTATGCTTTTGTGCTTTGTAATGGTAAGTCGGAAGCAAAGAATGTAACAGTAGATGACGGTACACACCATTTTACGTATGAGGTTCCTGCCAAGTCTGTTATGTCTTACCGTTGGAAGAAATGAAAACAAAAAACATTAAAGATCAGAACCATGAAAAAGATATTTTGGGTTGCCACAATGGTGGCTGGAATACTGTTTATGAATTCCTGTAAGGAAGAGGATTTGGGACCCGGTAATCCCATAATGGAGGTAAAGACAGAAATTGCAAACGCATATTTTGGAGATAGCCTGGCATTTACGGTCAATGCTTCGGATATGGATGTTCCTTTGTCTACGTTAAAGGCTCAACTTTATTTTGGTGAAGAAATGGTATCCGAAACTGTAATCCGTACAAAAGTAAGCGGTAAAGATTATAGTGGAAAGATTTTTGTACCTTATTACAAGGATATCCCCAATGGAACAGCTACGTTGAAGTATATTTTACAGAACATACATTTTACGATAGTTGAAAAAACTGTCGAGGTGAATTGTGTCCGTCCACAGTTTGAAAATCTTGTACTTGTTACAGAAGATGGACAGCAGTTGGATATGCCTCGTGTAGGTGAAAACCAATATGCTGTAACAGCAGAGTTTCCACAAAAACTGAATGCATATATCAAAGCTCCGGCATATGGCACTAATGGGAATGAAATTACTTTTGGATATTCTAGTGATGGGACAATTACAGAAGGGACAAACAGTTATATCCCATTCTCAGCCTTGGAGGCTGGGACTTACGAAGTAACTTTCAATACATTAACTTATGCAGGGTCTCCTTTTATTTCAATGAAGATGAACGGACAGGAGTTTACTCAAGTAGATGCTAGTACATTGAAGATAGAAACAACTATGGAACAAGGTGAGGCTGTTATATTTGAAGGAGTACCGAATTATGAGAATTATTGGGTTGATCCAGACTTCTTTACAAAAGCTGATGACGGTTCATTAACTTTTATTCCAGTTAGTGGTAATTATCGTATTACAGCTGATACTCAGAAAGAATATTTTAAAGTTGAAGTATTGGATGCTGCAATGGCTGATGCTACTTTGCAGACCGATGGAACAGGAGCATTATATATTGTAGGAGGTTCGGGTACTTTAGGAACAGAATCCATCGGTAAACCTTCTTATATAGGTGCTCCCAGTTGGGATGGTGGTAATGGGGCTATTTGTATGTCTCCGATAGAACCCAAGAAGTATCAGTTGACGGTTGTGGCCGGTGAACAGATAACTGTTGATGGAGTAAATTTCAAATTCTATGGTGGAAAAAACTGGGGAAATGAATATAAGAGTGACCGTATAACTTCGGAGAACGACTTCTTTATTGTCAATCCTGGTCCTAATGATGATGGTAATGTTTGGTTGAAAGAGGGGGTAACTCTCGAATCAGGTACTACTTATGTCATAACAGTCGATATGACCGATCCGGCTCATGCTGTTATGTATGCTGTTAAGAAATAATCAGTATTTATTGTGTATGATTTTTACCCCGGTAACGTGACGGATCCGTTATCGGGGTGATTTATTTATATGTGGATGTTCGGAAGACTTGAGTGGATTTTGATGAGGCGTAAATGAACTGTCAGTAAAATGTATACTCTTTCTTAGAAGAAAAGTGCCGAAATCCATCGCTTTTTTCTGGAAATTCATGATATTTGCAGTCCTTAAAAACAGGCTGGCTTATGAATTATCAAGAAACGCTCCATTATTTATTTACTAGCGCCCCTTTGTTTCAGCACGTAGGAAAGGACGCTTATAAGGAAGGACTAGAAAATACACATACGTTGGATACCTATTTTGGTCATCCTCACCGTTCTTTCCGTACCATCCATGTAGCCGGAACCAATGGAAAGGGGTCTTGTTCACATACATTGGCTGCCATTCTGCAAAGTGCCGGTTATCGGACAGGACTTTATACATCTCCGCATTTGGTGGATTTTCGCGAACGTATCCGTATAAACGGTGAACCTATACCTGAATCGTATGTAATTGATTTTGTGGAGAAATACCGTGACTTCTTCGAACCTCTTCATCCTTCTTTCTTCGAATTGACTACAGCAATGGCTTTCCGTTATTTTGCAGAACAGCAAGTAGATGTGGCGGTGATTGAAGTCGGATTGGGTGGTCGTTTGGATTGTACTAATATCATTCACCCGGACTTGTGCGTTATTACGAACATCAGCTTTGACCATATACAGTTCTTAGGAAATACATTGGCTAAGATTGCTTCAGAGAAAGCAGGAATCATCAAGCGGAATGTACCGGTTGTAATAGGAGAGACAACCGATGAGACTAAGCCTGTATTTTTACAGAAATCTCACGAAATGGAAGCTCCGATAGTCTTTGCAGAAGAAGAGCAGTTGTTACTTTCGTATACCCGGACTTCGGATGGAAAATATTTGTATCAGACCAGAGAATATCCTGATTTGGAAGGAGAATTGGGAGGCTTTTGTCAATTGAAGAATACCAATACCTTGTTGTCGGCTATCCGTCAGTTGAAAAGGTTGGGATATGTGTTCACAGATGAGTCTGTGCGGAAAGGTTTTGCCTGTGTCTGCGAGCTGACTGGATTGATGGGACGTTGGCAGAAAGTTGGTTCGTGTCCTACAGTTATCTGTGATACAGGACATAATGTAGGAGGTATTTCATATATTGTAGAGCAACTTTCTGTACAGAAATTCGATAAGTTACATATTGTGATGGGAATGGTGAATGACAAAGATATCAGTGGGGTCTTGGCCTTATTGCCTAAGTCTGCTTCTTATTATTTTACCCGTGCCAGTGTACAGCGTGCACTTCCGGCAGAGCAGGTGAAGGGACTGGCTGAAAAACTCGGATTGCGGGGAAATTCTTATCCTGATGTCTGTACAGCTTTGACAGCAGCAAAAGCTATGGCGACTGATAAGGATTTGATTTTTGTCGGTGGCAGTAGTTTTATTGTTGCTGACTTGTTGAGTTCGATGAAATAATCCGATTTCTTTTTGAGAAAAAGTTTGGGAATATTGAATAAAATCTTTTTATTTGCATGCAAATTGCATTTGTGTAAATAGAAAGATTTTAATATATGAATAACACATTTTATCGCGAGGATAATCTGAGCGGATTGAAACGCACTGATTTCCAAAAAACGGTTCAAGGTAAAGAGACCGATTTATTTATTCTGTCAAATAATAATGGGGCTGAGGTAGCAGTAACAAATTACGGTGGTGCCATTCTGGCAATCATGGTTCCGGATAAGAATGGAAATTTAGGTAATGTGATTCAGGGACATGATACTATAGATAAGGTAATCAATAGTCCGGAACCATTCTTGAGTACATTGATAGGTCGGTATGGAAACCGTATCTGCAAAGGTAAATTCTCTTTGGATGGTAAAGAATATACATTAGCTATCAATAATGGTCCTAATTCTTTACATGGTGGACCTACAGGATTTCATGCCCGTGTATGGGATGCTGAACAGACTTCAAAAAATTCGGTGGTACTGACATATCTTTCTGCTGATGGGGAAGAGGGCTTTCCGGGAAATCTAAATGTAAAGGTTGTCTACACACTGTCTGATTCCAATGAACTGATTATCGAATACAAGGCTACTACTGATAAACGTACGTTGGTAAACCTTACTCATCATGCATTCTTCAGCCTTTCCGGATTGGCCAATCCGACTCAAAGTGTCGAAAATAATATTCTTACAATCAATGCTGATTATTATACTCCGATGGATGAAGTGTCTATCACAACCGGAGAAATTCTGAAAGTGGCCGATACTCCGATGGACTTCCGTACACCTCATGTGGTGGGAAGCCGTATCAATGAACCTTTCCAACAGTTGGTTTACGGAGCCGGGTATGATCATTGTTATGTATTGAACAAACCAGAAGCTGGTGCCTTGAGTTTTGCTGTAAAATGTGTGGAACCTGTCAGTGGACGTTCGTTGGAAATGTATACTACAGAACCGGGTGTACAGCTTTATACTTCTAATTGGCTGAATGGATTCTCTGGTTGGCATGGGGCCACTTTCCCTGCTCGCAGTGCTATTTGTTTCGAAGCACAACATTTTCCAGATACTCCGAATAAAGCTCATTTCCCGTCAGCTATCCTGAATCCGGGAGAAACATATCATCAGGTAACTGTTTATAAGTTTGGAGTAGAAAAATAACTAAGTGATACTTCCTGTCGAATTAACTTAAATTATAACTTAATACACTTTTATTTAAACCATGGAGCAACAAAAACAAAAAACTAATGTCATCGCAATCATTACGATGTTTTTCCTGTTTGCGATGATTTCATTTGTTACCAACTTAGCTGCACCGTTCGGTACAATCTGGAAGAACCAGTATGCCGGTGCCAACACATTGGGTATGATGGGTAACATGATGAACTTTCTGGCATACCTTTTCATGGGTATTCCTGCCGGTAATATGCTGGTAAAAATCGGATATAAGAAGACATCATTGATTGCTATGGCAGTCGGTTTTGTCGGCTTGTTGATTCAGTATTTATCCAGCCTTTTCGGAGCCGATGTAGATGTATTCTCATTGGGCGAATATTCCATTAAATTGAATTTTATCATCTATCTGTTAGGTGCTTTTGTCTGCGGTTTCAGCGTTTGTATGTTGAATACAGTTGTAAATCCGATGTTGAACCTGTTAGGTGGTGGCGGTAATAAAGGTAATCAGCTGATTCAGACTGGTGGTGCGTTGAACTCTTTGTCTGGTACATTGACCCCGCTGTTTGTAGGTGTGCTGATTGGTACTGTTACTCCGAAAACAGCCATGTCAGATGTAGCTCCTCTGCTGTTTATCGCTATGGGTGTGTTCGCATTCACTTTCATTGTTATTTCGTTTGTGAATATTCCTGAGCCTCACATGAGAAAGAAAGGAGAAGGCGCAGCGAAGGAAAAATTCTCTCACAGTCCCTGGAGTTTCCGTCATACGGTTTTGGGTGTTATCGGTATCTTTATTTATGTAGGTATTGAAATCGGTATACCTGGTACATTGAATTTCTATTTGGCAGACTCTAGCGAGAAAGGTGCCGGTATTCTGACAAATGGAGCTGCTATCGGTGGTGCTATTGCTGCTATCTACTGGTTGCTGATGTTGGTTGGTCGTTTGACCAGTAGTATTATCAGTGGAAAGGTTTCTACTCGTTCACAGCTGATAACTGCTTCTGCATTGGCTATTCTTTTCATTGCGATTGCTATATTCACACCGAAGAGTGTAGGATTCAATGTTCCATCTTTCGTATACGACCCGGTTGCCAAGACTTCTGAAATCCTGACTAATGCCGGCGTTCCTGCCGATCAGGTAGCTTTGTTCATTGACAATCCGACAGAAGAAAACCTGATGGCACATGCTGATTTATTGCAGGGCATGAGTCTGACTCCGACAGATGTAATGAATTCCATGAAAACTCCGTTGGTACCGGTCAGCTGTCTGTTCCTGGTGCTTTGCGGTCTTTGTACTTCTGTCATGTGGGGTGGTATCTTCAACCTGGCTGTAGAAGGTTTGGGTAAATATACAGCCCAGGCATCCGGTATCTTTATGATGATGGTTGTGGGTGGAGGTATCTTCCCGTTGTTGCAGCAAGTCATCTCTGATGCGGTAGGTTATATGGCCAGCTACTGGTTGATTGTAGCCATGCTTGCTTATCTGTTGTTCTATGGCCTGGTAGGCTGTAAGAATGTCAACAAAGATATTCCTGTAGATTAAGAATTGCCTTTGTCCGGGCTTGATTCAAGCCCGGATTCCTTATATTAATATTAACCTTTTAAATTTAAATGTTATGGATATAGAATTTGTGAGAAGCCGTTTCATTAAACACTTTGATGGTACAACAGGCTCAGTATATGCTTCCCCGGGACGTATTAATTTGATTGGTGAACATACAGATTATAACGGTGGTTTTGTATTTCCGGGTGCTGTAGACAAAGGAATGATTGCTGAAATCAAACCGAATGGAAAAGATAAAGTTTGTGCGTATTCTATAGACTTGAAAGATTACGTAGAATTTGGTTTGAATGAAGAAGATGCTCCGAAAGCAAGCTGGGCACGTTATATCTTCGGTGTTTGCCGTGAAATGATTAAGCGTGGTGTAGACGTAAAAGGTTTCAATACTGCTTTTGCCGGTGATGTGCCTCTGGGTGCTGGTATGTCTTCATCTGCAGCTTTGGAGTCTACCTATGCTTTTGCTTTGAACGATCTCTTTGGTGACAATAAAATTGATAAATTCGAATTGGCTAAGGTAGGTCAGGCTACAGAACACAACTATTGTGGTGTAAACTGTGGTATCATGGATCAGTTTGCTTCTGTATTTGGTAAAGAAGGACATCTTATCCGTTTGGATTGCCGTTCATTGGAATATCAGTATTTCCCATTCAAACCGGAAGGCTATCGTCTGGTTTTGGTGGATTCGGTGGTCAAACACGAACTGGCTTCTTCTGCTTATAATAAACGCCGCCAGAGTTGCGAAGCTGTAGTTGCAGCTATCAAGGCTACTCATCCGGAAGTTGAATTCTTGCGTGATTGCAGCATGGATATGTTGAATGAAGTAAAAGACAAGGTTTCTGAAGAAGATTATAAGCGTGCGGAATATGTAATCGAAGAAATCCAGCGTGTATTGGATGTATGCGATGCGTTGGAGAAAGGCGATTATGAGACAGTCGGACAGAAAATGTATGAAACTCATCATGGCATGAGCAAGCTGTATGAAGTAAGTTGCGAAGAACTTGATTTCTTGAACGACATTGCTTTCGATTGCGGCGTAACCGGTTCACGTATCATGGGTGGCGGTTTCGGTGGATGTACCATCAACTTGGTAAAGAATGAGTTGTATGAAACATTTATCAGTACAGTGAAAGACCGTTATAAAGAAAAATTCGGTCGTAGTCCGAAAGTTTACGATGTTGTAATCAGCGACGGTTCTCGTAAACTCTGCTAATTGTAGGTTGTTTCCATAGTCTACATAAATTTGAATCCCCTTGCAAAGATACTCTGCAAGGGGATTTTTTATTTAATCATTCAGCTGTCCGGTACAGCGCAGGTATTCTGTTTCATAGATTTTGTATTGAGTCAATGCCTCAATGCGGTTGCTTTCGGCCTGTTGCCATTGGGATTGGGCGTCCAGTAAATCCGTCAGTGTGCTAAGGCCGTTGGCATAGCGGTCACGCATCACCCGTAGGTTTTCTTCTGCCTGTGCGGAACCGGCTTGGGCAGTTTGCACCATATTATACCCATCAGTCAGATTTTGGACGGCTTGTCGTGTCTCTATATTCAGCAGGCGGGTATTTTTCTGTAAATCTAACTGTGCACTCAATAAGTCTAGTTTGGCCTTCTTTACCTTCTTCAATCCTTCTCCCCAATGGAACAGTGGAATACTGACTGAAGCCATCACCAGTCCGATGCCGTCATCCAGTTTTTGAGTAAAGGGAATATAGTTTCCTTGTGCATCGGCTGTCATACCCT
>URWP01000073.1 GCA_900551645.1 uncultured Bacteroides sp. | reverse complement strand
TAACACAGACATTCGTCTTGGGAATACTTACGATATTCGCGCATATTACTAAATAATTTGTGTCAACTTATTTAGTACACTACAGTTTTATTGGTAATGTAAAGACTCCTATTTTCTCAATATCTTGTCCATCGGCTTTCCTTTGGCTAGTTCGTCTACCAGCTTATCCAAATAGCGGATTTCTCGCATCAAAGGCTCTTGAATCTCTTCTACTTTCACTCCGCAGACAGAGCCTTTGATTTTCATCCGGTCCGGATTCGGACAAGGAGCATTCCGGAAGAAATCGCCGTACGTAAGCGGCTGTTCCAGAAACTCCTGCAATTGAACGGCTTCATAACCGGTCAGCCAAGTGATGATTTCATCCACTTCGGCCTGTGTACGACCTTTCCGCACTGCTTTGTTCACCAGCAACGGATAAACTTTCGCAAAAGGTATCTGATATACTTTTTCGTTGTCCATCTGACATCAGTTTTCAAGTTTCATTTTCAATATCGGAAACGGATTACCCTGCCCGTCCGTTTCTGTCCGCTCAAAGGTACGAAAACCTAAGTGACGATAAAAGCCTTCCGCCTGCGGATTCTGTTCGTTTACATCTACATAACAGACACCATACTGCTCTATCGCTATCCGGACAAGCTGCTTCCCGAATCCGTTTCCAAAACAACCGGGCGCAACAAACAGCATTTCTATCTTCCGGTTCTCAACTCCCATAAAAGCAAGAGGCCGGTTACCCTGATACATCACCAACAGCGTTTCAACACCCCGAATAGCTTCACCGACAAACGGAGTCAGATGCCGGATATCTACTTCCGCCAGGAAATGATGGCTGGCTCGGACTGATTTGTCCCATAATCCGACTAAAACATTGACCAGATCATCAGTTCGCTCAGAGAAAGAATGGCTACAAAGGCGCACCAGCTTTCGCTGAAAATAAATCATGTCTTTCAATACTCTTCCATCCTCTATAATCGGATGGTCGTAATTACGGGTGAAGAAATCAAGCACCGTATGTGAGTAAGTGAAGCCGCAATTTTCGTAAAAAGAAACTGTCTGCCTACTTTCTCCGGTACCGACAAGCATTGTATGGCACGCACCGGAATAATGTCGGCAAAGGAACTCTATCATTTGCCGTCCGTAACCTTTTCGTTGGTAAACGGGTGTCACAGCCAGATTTTTCAACTCATATACCCCATTCCCTTCAGCCGTCACAACCGCTACAGCAATAGGATTCTGTCCATCAAACATAACAAACAAATCACCTCGCTCCAAGTAACGGTCAATCATCGATTCCTGTTCATCGGCAAGGAGAAGAAGAGGTAGATAATGCTTTTTATCATTAGTAATGAATTGTATACTCATAATAAACTCTTGCAGGTATCAAATCCGATTGTCAGCCTGTTTCATTTTCTTCTTCAGAAACCAAACGACAATACCATTATAAAGCTTAAAATCATAAAGCAATCACTTTATTGTTTTTAAAAGCATTCACGCCTTGCTTTAAACGCAAAAATACAGGTTTTATTTTAAACTTCCGTCTATGACTTCATAAAGTCTTCTTTCAACAGTTCAAAGCTGTGGACATCCACGAAGCGACTGTTCTTGAAACAAGCCTTACGAAGAATACCTGCCTTACGGAACCCTACTTTTTCGAGTACCCGCATGGAAGCGATATTGCTTTCATACACATTGGCAAATACACGGACGACATCTGTTGCTGTCCAATAACGTCGTAAGGCTTCTCGGAGGGCTTCACTGGCAATACCTTGGTTCCAGAAGGGCTCTGCCAGCCAATAACCTGTTTCGGCATTGTAGCGTTCCACATCTGTTCCCCGCATAAAACCGATATTACCGACTGCTTCACCGTTTATCTCGATACAATATTCACAAGATTCCTGTTGACTCATGGCATATTCGATAAAGGATTGTGCATCTTCTTCTGTATAAGGGTACGGAAGACGGTCTCGACAGTTATCCCAAATCTTCCTGTTGTTCAGATATTGAGCTAACGAGGAAACGTCCGATTCCTGCCAAGTACGAAGCCGGAAAGAACATTTCTTCATCGGGACGCTGACTAATCCGTGATAATTGCGTGGAGCATCCAAAGGCGAAAACCCCAAACTTTGATAGAAAGGCACAGCGTATGTAGAAGAGTTCACCGTAACATTCCAATAAGGATGTTCCTGCATGGCAAAATCAAACAAGGCACGTCCGATACCTTTCCGGTGATAGTTCAGATGGATAAAAAACATCGAGAGATGATGGTCTTTCTCCCGTATGGCCAACATCCCTACCAATGTTCCGGCCTCATCGAATGCTCCCCAAAAAGTCAATTCCAGGATGCGGCTTTCATCGCCGATAAAACTCATGAATACACCTAGTCCTTCCTCATCATAATCGGCTTTTCCACAGGCTATAAACACATCCAATGCCAATGCAATAGCCAGCTTCTGTTCTGCCTGTTTCAGTTTTCTTATTTTCATATTCCAATTTGCTTTCTCATTCTATAATTGGTTAGTTTCAAACGGTTAGCTTGCGCACGTTGTTCCTGTTCCACAACATACCCCCGACTTTCAAAGAAAGGACGGGCCGTGATACTTACTTCCGAAGTAATGTTTTGGATATCGTGCTCCATGGCGTATGCTTCAATCCGTTGCAACAGGGCGGTGGCGATACCCTCTCCCTGATGGTCCTTATGAATGAACATAGAGTGCAGATAACCGTCATTACGGATGGAAGTAAAACCAACGATACGACCTTCGGCATCGCAGGCTGTGATGAAGTGCAAAGTTGCGAGCAGTTCTTCCCAATGCCCCGGTAAATTACCACACGAAACCCAGTCGGCAACTTCTTCAGCAGTATAGTCGCGGGCATTTACCGTCAGCACTGTACTGCGGAAAAGTTCTTTCAATTCGGAAATATCGGCTGTGGTAGCGGAACGGAAAAACAACATATTCCTTAACGTATCATTCTGTTCGTTCTTTTTCATACAATGTGATTAGATTTTGAATAAAAGATCAACACTATACATACAAAATCGTACCTATCGGGATAAAGATAGCAAAGTTTTTCTGTTTTTCGCACAAATGATTAATTTTACAGCAATTTAAACTACTGAAAAACACATTGAAATATGAACAAACATCTAACCAGCAAACTGTTAACTCTATTGTTACTACTCTTTTTTGTAGCCTGTAGCAATGAGGAAACTCCTTGGAAAGAATCTTCCACAGGAACCGGACGACTGACCAATGTAATTACAGAAACCAGCCTCACAAAAGAAGACCTGGCTGAGATGGTGGTCAACTTTGTAGCCGGCCAAGGTATCACTTTACCTGTTGAGTTTGTCACTATGCTGATGCGTGATGTGGATGTCGCAGCCATCGAATACAACACAACCGGAGTGAACGGAGAGACAATCACCGCATCGGGAGTCATAGCCATGCCTCAAGGAACAACTTCCTACGACCACCTGGTAAGTATCCAACACGGAACCCTCGATATGGAAGAAGCTCCTTCGAAACAGCTTTTCTATTACGAAATGCTACCCGTCATCTGCGGGCACGTCATTGTCATGGCGGATTATCTGGGATATGGTTCCAGCCAAACTCCTGACCGCCAGCATCCATATCTGCATAATCAACTGACCGGTACCACTTGTGCGGACATGATTGAAGCTGCACGGGAATACCTGCAAAAGAAATCGCTGACAGAGACAGACGATGCGATTGAACTGATGGGATATTCCCAAGGAGGACAAGCTTCCATGGCTACCTTATTCGAATTGGAAAGAAGAGAATTGACCGAGAGTGTCCGGGCTGTATATGCCGGTGGAGGTCCTTACAACCTGGAAAGTATTTTACAAACCTTTTTAGCTTACAAAGACAATCCCTTACCTTACGCACGCACCGGATATGCCCCGTATCTGATTCGCGGCATGGTGTACGGAGAACAACTGGAAGTCAGCGATGAAAACCTGTATGCCCCGGAAGTCATTGAGCAAGGTCTGAATGAAATGTTCTCTACCCGACCGCTTTTCGAATGGCACGAAGCATTGGGTACCGACATCACCCAAGTGATACATCCCGATTTCTTTGCCGCACCTACATTCAATGGAAATGCCGATGTCATTGCTGTCATTGAAGCATTACGAAAGAATTCATTAATCAACTCATCCATCCAGCCACAGGTACCTGTATACTTGTACCATTCTCCGCAGGATGATTTCGTACCCTATGACAATGCTGTAAATGCTCATAACCTTTGGAGTTCATCTACACTGACAGACTTATCCATGCCAGGACATGTCTTGGGAGGCATCGAATTCATGTTACGCTATATGGGATTATGGGAACTTGTCGGGCCAATGCTCGGTATAGATACATATACCACGAATCAGCATAAAACAACTTGAAGGATTTCTTCTATCAAAGCAATGTTGTAATTCTTCAGCCACTGTTTAATCAGTAATTAACCCAAAAACGGGATGTATGTCATGGTTCATACATCTCGTTTTTATATCCAAATATCTCACTGCATTAGCACTTCCGTTTCAAATTTGCTACATAACGCTTTTGATATTTCCTCAGAAACAGTTTCACCAATAGAATCAACCACCATTTCTTCACCCTAATCGTTTCTATAAATACAATTTCAGTACCATATAGCGGCGGGTATGAAACAACACCATGCCAGCAATGATTTAAATATCCTCATTCTGTCATTCTCAAAACAATCGTTTAGAGCAACGCCAAATCATCATTCACTACATCCAGATTAAATAAATTGGGATCCCAATTCTCATCTTCGTCCAGCTCCAACCATTCCCGATATTCCATGGCTTCTTCGCCGTCCGGTTCTTCTCTGAATACTTCTTTTATCCGCTCATAACCATATACGCCACCACAATCTTCGGGTGGACATGCTCCTTTTCCTGCCAGGCATTTTGGCTTCAGAATCTTTTCATCCAACACAGCTTCCAACGTAATGGTATGATACCAACTGTCTCCAAAATCATATTGATATAATAGTTTCTTCGAAGTATCTTTACCGAAAAAAGTTTTCAGTTTCACTTTAGCAGCATCCTGTGTTTTTACCGGATAAAAATCATCCTCTTCATTCGGTTCCGAAATTCTGACATTCATATCGTACATCTTGTCTACAAATTCGAACAGATGATAATCGTTCCAATAAAAAGCATGCTGAATCACTTGATGAAACTGCAAGAAAGTATAGGTATCCGGAACCAATACACGACGCCATACGGGCGGCTTGGTAATACCCTTAATCTGAATTTTAAACTGATAAGTCATATGTTTTTGTCTATTAATTAAATGTTTTCATAGATGAATGGTAAAGATAGAAAATCATTATCATATTCAATCATAATATTACATTTTTCATGCATTTTATTTTTCTACCCATTTCCAATCTTCAACAAATAGTCAAACATTTGACTATCTCAAAAGAAAGCCTTACCTTTGCACACTCAAAAGAATAACACCCACAATAACTATTATGACTGAAGAACGAAAAAGTGTTACGCCTAGAGACTGCATCCTGCAACTGATACGTACCCGTATGGCTTCAAGACAAGCCATGCAGAAACTATTAAAAAACTCCAATGCCGGAATCACCTTCGAGATGCTTCAAGTAATGAGTTGCCTATGGAATGAACAAGGTATCAGTCAACAAACACTAGCAGAACGCACGGCCAAAGACAAAGCCTGCCTGACAAGTCTGATGTCAAACTTGGAACGCAAAGGATATGTATGCAGACGCGAAGACCCGAAAGACCGACGAAACAAACTAGTCTACCTGACCGATGAAGGTGAAGCGTTTCACCAATGGATAGCTCCTACCCTAACCGCTTATTATGAACGCTTGGAAGAAATACTAGGAACTGACAAACTGAAACAGACCGAGGAACTACTAAAAGAATTACAACATGCCATCGAAAGTTATTAAACGATTAATGATTACCTGCTGGTGTTTTTTCCTATATACCACGTTACATGCCCAACAAGACACTTTGTATCTCAGCCTGCAGCAGTTGTTTGAACGGGGAACAGAACAACACCTGCAACTGACAGCCGACCGACTGAAAGAAAAAATAGCTCATGAACGGACAAAAACAGCTCGTACTACCCGATTGCCTGAGTTAAATATCGGACTCAAAGGCGGATTCTTAGGACAACCTGTCATCTGGCAGAACGGTATGAGTAACCCTACCTATCCCGATTCTCCTGACTGGCAACAAAACTATACCATCGATTTCACCCAACCGATTTATCAAGGAGGAAAAATCAGATACAGCATCCGTCAGGCTGATTTGGAAGAAGAAATAGCCCGTCTACAGACAACGACCGACCAGGCAGACATTAAGCTGGTGTTACTGGAGCAATACCTTAACCTGTTCAGCCTTTACAAACAATACCTCGTTCTGAACAGAAAAATCAATGAATCAGAGCGACGACTAAAAGATATTCGGCAAATGAAAGCCGAAGGCATTATCACAAACAACGATGTGTTACGCAGCGAGATGCAACTGACCAATGACCGTCTGTCGAAAAACGAAACGAAGAACAATATCCGCATCGTATCACAACAGCTGAACCTACTGATCGGACTGGATGAACACCTGCTACTCATTCCAGACACAACTTTACTGAGCCAGGAGTGTCCCACCACAGAATATGAGGATTATGTTAACCGTGCTGTCCTGTCGGACCCTTCCATGCTTCTGCTCCGCAAGCAGACAGAACTGGCAGAAAACAACATCCGTCTGACACGTGCCGAACAATTGCCCCGCCTGTCACTCACAGCATCAAACACTCTGGCACGACCTGTATCACGTACACTGGCAGATATGTACAACAACAGCTGGAACATCGGACTCTCCTTCTCTTATCCTATTTCTTCGCTCTACCGGAACCGACACAAGATGAAGGAAGCCCAACAGAATGTACAATTGATGCGTAATGCTGAAGAACAGAAACAACAACACATCCGCATGAACGTACAGGCAGCCCTGCTGAAACACCGCGAAGCGACCGACCGTGTAGAAGCGCTGAGGCTATCCGTACGCCAGGCAGAAGAAAACTACCGTATCATGCAGAACCGATATATGAACCAGCTGGCTATCCTGACCGATTTACTCGATGCCGACAACTTGCGGCTCAATGCCGAACTACAACTGACAACAGCCCGTACCCAGGTAATTTACACCTATTATGAATTACAGCGGGCTATCGGAGCTTTATAAAGAAACAAACATTAAACTACACATACTGTTATGTCTGTACATCAACTGAAATACAACCGACTGAAACGACGGAAACGTCGAAACATTATCCTTAATATCGTCTGTATCCTCATTGCAGGTTCGGGGCTGGCCTGGACCGCCCATTATTTCTGGCGATACATCAGCTACGAAATCACGAACGATGCCTTTGTAGACCAATACATCGCCCCGGTGAATATACGTGTAGCCGGCTACATTCAGGAAATCCGATTCCGCGAACACCAATACGTGAATGCAGGCGATACACTTGTGGTACTCGACAACCGCGAATACCTCATCCGACAGAAAGAAGCCCATGCCGCTCTGCTCGATGCTCAAGGTTCGCGTGACGTGTTGGCTTCGGGTATACGCACTTCACATACCCGTATTGCCGAACAGGATGCCAACCTGGCCGAAGCACAGGCTAAACTGTGGCAGGCCGAACAGGATTTCCGACGTTACGAACGGCTGCTGAAACAGGAATCTGTTCCTGAACAGCAATACGACCAAGCTAAAGCCAATTACGAAGCCGCACGTGCCCGTTACGATGCACTTCTGAAACAAAAAGACGCGGCCCGTTCACAATACGACGAAACGAACAAGAAACAAGTGAATGTAGAAGCTGGTATCTTGCGTGCCGAGGCTGCCCTCGACCTGGCAAATCTGAACCTGTCGTACACCGTAGTAACTGCACCCTACAGCGGCTATATGGGACGCCGGACACTGGAACCGGGACAATATGTAAGCGCCGGACAAACTCTTTCTTACATTGTCCGCCAGTCCGGGAAATGGATAACCGCCAACTACCGGGAAACACAGATAGCTAATATATACATTGGTCAGCCCGTACGCATCAAAGTAGACGGACTGCCAGGGAAAGTACTTCACGGACACGTGACTGCTATTTCCGAAGCTACCGGATCGAAATATTCACTCGTACCGACAGACAACTCGGCGGGAAACTTCGTAAAAGTACAGCAACGCATTCCGGTACGTATCGATCTGGATAATGTAGACGATGAAACCATGAACCAGTTACGTGCCGGCATGATGGTTATAACCGAAGCCTTGAGAAAAAAATGAAGACAGCCCGAGAACTAGATATTCCTGCCCGGTCCTGGGTACCCGACCTGCTGGCCATCGCTACAGTTTTCCTCATCATGCTTCCCATCGCCATGCTGAACGGAACTTATACAGGAAGTATGGTAGAGGTTTCAAGTACTTTGGGAGTCTATACCGAAGATATCACCATCGGCTACTATGCCGCCTCGGCAGGCATGGCTGTATCTTATCCTATCGTGCCCAAGATACTGAACGCATTCTCCAGCAAATCACTGCTGCTGATCAATCTCACACTTCAGTTCTTCCTCAGCTGGTTCTGCGCACGGCAGGCTAATATTGATCTGCTCATTGCCGCCAGTTTCATCATCGGTTTTCTGAAAGGTTTCCTTATGCTCTGGATTATCCGCCGCATCAAGTTTATCTTCAGTCCGAAAGATGTCCGAAGTGAATTCTACGCCTATTTCTATCCGCTGGTATTCGGCGGAGGTCAACTTTCGATGGTCATCACTGCCCTGCTGGCTTACCATTACGACTGGAAATACATGTATTACTTCATGATGCTGCTTCTGCTGATAGCCATCCTGGCAGTTATCCTGTTTTTCCGCCACGACCGACCGTCCAAAGCAATTCCCTGGGGTGAACTCCATCCCCGTGAGATGCTGATTATCGCTACAGGTGTTTTAATGCTCATCTATGTCATTACTTACGGAAAAACACTCGACTGGATGGCATCTACACGCATCTGTATCTACATTGTTATAGCTCCACTGCTCGTAGCCCTCTTCTTGTGGGAACAGTTTCACTCTCCTCATCCTTATGTAAGTCTGAAACCATTGTTCCAATGGAAGGCCATTGTCGGATATTTCTACATGATGCTCGTGATGTTCTTCAGTTCATCTACCAGCCTGATGACCAGCTACCTGACTACTATTCTGCGGGTAGACAACACACACAGTTATACCTTATACATCTGGCTGCTTCCGGGCTATGCAGCAGGCGCCTTTATCTGTTTCTGGTGGTTCAGGTGGCAACGATGGCGCTTCCGGTTCCTCATAGCCGGAGGCATGGCCTGTTTTGCCCTGTTCTTCGGCATCCTTTATTTCGGAATTTCGCCCGACAGTACCTACGAAATGCTCTACCTGCCCATGTTCCTGCGTGGTCTGGGCATGCTGACACTCATCATTGCTTTTGCACTTTTTGCTGTCGAAGACCTGCCTCCGAAATATCTGCTCTCGAACGCTTTTTTCCTCATTACCTTCCGCTCGGTATTGACACCGGTCATTGCCTCAGCCTTCTACAGCAATACACTTTATCGGCTGCAACAGAAGTACATGGTAGAACTCTCTGAAACCCTTAGTGCCACCGACCCGCTGGCAGCAAGCCGCTGGCAGTCTACCCTGAGCAGCAGTCTGGCACAAGGACACGGTATTGATGAGGCTACTCAACTGGCTACCAATACTCTGTATACAATTTTGCAACAACAAGGTACCCTATTGGCTCTGAAACATATTCTGGGCTGGCTTTTTATCATTACCTTGGTCATTGCCATCGTATCCCGCTTCATTCCGTTCCACAAAACAGTACGGGTTCCGGTCATCCATACGGGCGAAGACATGGTATAACAGAACTCCTTATGATACCATCAAGACAGACAAAAAAAACGAACGCCCGTCTTCCTCCAAACAAACGTTTGTTCGAGTGAAGACGGGCGTTCGTTTTATATAAAACGTCTAGACATTTTTTTGCCGGTAACAAACCGTACCTGTAGCCTGATAGGTAGGCATTACCAACACCTCGGCTATCTGGATGTGTGCCGGAGCCGAAGCCGCATAGTACACTACATCGGCAATGTCATCGCCTGTAAGCGGTTTGAGTCCTTCGTACACGGCATTAGCCTTATCCTTGTCGCCACGGAAACGGATAACGGAGAAATTTGTCTCTACCATACCTGGCTTAATATTCGTCACACGTAGCGGAGTGTCCACCAGGTCGATACGCAGACCGTCGGACAATGCCTTCACGGCAGCCTTGGTAGCACAATATACACTGCCTCCCGAATAAGCGGCATCGCCTGCAATAGAGCCAATGTTGATGATATGTCCGCAACCACGTTCTACCATACCCGGCACAATCATTCGCGTCATAGCCAGCAGGGCCTTGATGTTCGTATCAATCACAATGTCCCATTCATCCAACGAACCTTCGTGCTCCTTATCCATACCGATTACCAGTCCGGCATTATTAATCAGAACATCGATATTCCGCCATTTTCCTTCCAACGAATCAACAGCCTGACGCATCGCTTTACGGTCGCGTACATCGAAAGGTAACGTAAGGACTTCCACACCTTGGGCCGTAAGCTCCTGTTTCAAGGCTTCCAGCTTTGCCGTATTTCGCCCGTTCAATATCAGGTTGCTCCCCATGGCCGCAAACTTGCGGGCACATCCTTCACCGATTCCACTGGTGGCTCCGGTGATAAATATCAGTTTTCCTTTCATATCTTCGTCTTATTTTTTATACAATATTCTTCAAATATCAGCACATCCGGTCGCGATAATCTTCGTAACGGAAATCTTTGTATATCTCCAGACGTCCATCGGTATGCAACAACGCAATGGACGGATGATGGATTCCGTTGAACATGTTCGTCTTGACCATCGTGTAATGAATCATATCCTCGAAGATAATCCGTTCGCCTACCTGCAGTTCGTGGTCGAATTTCCAGCTTCCCATATAATCACCGCTCAGACAGCTGTTACCACCCAACCGGTAGACATGTTCTTCGGGAGCAGCTGTCTTCACAGCATCGGCCGGCAACGATTCGGCATACCGTACTTTCGGCTGGTAAGGCATCTCCAGACAGTCTGGCATGTGACAGGTGAAACTCACATCAAGAATAGCAGTACGGATTCCCCGGCTCTCCACCACGTCTACCACCGAAGCCACCAGC
>URWP01000072.1 GCA_900551645.1 uncultured Bacteroides sp. | reverse complement strand
CTGTCTCTTCTGCGACCCCGACCGTGAAGGCTCCCGCACCTGTTAAGGATGAAAAGCCACAGGTCGTTAAGCGGGAAACTTTGGCCGATACCATGGAGTATACCATTACTGGAACGATGGATACCTATACGTTGCAGAACGGTGAAAGCCTGGTAAAGGTAGCCTTGAAATATTACGGTAACAAGAAATTGTGGCCTTACATTGTCCGTTATAACCGGAAGGTTATCAAGAATCCCGACAATGTTCCTGTAGGTACAGTCCTGCAGATACCGAAATTATCTCCGAAAAACTGACAGCAGTAAAGAAATCTGTACAGAATCTGTAAATTTAGATTTCTTTAGTTCAATTAGATTTAAAAGGAGAATAGCACATATATTTTTTAATAAAAATTAGTTGTGCCTGTTAATCGAATGCGTTAATTTTGGGGTGCTTTTAAGATAAAGTGTCCGAAAAAGCAAAATAAAGAAACAAATTGGAAAATTTAAATAGAAAGAAATTATGGCTGAAGCTATTGACATTCGTGAATTGAACGAACGCATAGAACGTCAGAGTGCATTCGTTACTAACTTGATGACCGGCATGGACCAAGTGATTGTGGGTCAGAAACATCTTGTAGAATCATTGTTAATCGGTCTGTTGTCTGACGGACATATCCTGCTGGAAGGTGTGCCCGGATTGGCAAAGACATTGGCCATCAAAACTCTGGCTTCTTTGATTGATGCAAAATATAGCCGTATCCAGTTTACTCCGGACTTGCTGCCTGCCGATGTTATCGGTACCATGATATACAGTCAGAAAGAAGAGAAATTCATCGCTAATAAAGGTCCTGTCTTTGCAAACTTCGTATTGGCCGATGAAATCAACCGTGCTCCGGCAAAGGTACAGAGTGCGTTGCTGGAAGCTATGCAGGAACGTCAAGTAACCTTGAGTAAGGAAACATTCCGCCTGCCGGAACCTTTCCTTGTTCTGGCTACGCAGAACCCGATTGAGCAGGAAGGTACTTATCCGCTTCCGGAAGCACAGGTAGACCGTTTCATGCTGAAGGTAATTATTGATTATCCGAAACTGGAAGAAGAAAAGAAGATTATCCGTCAGAATATTTCCGGAGAAAAGATTGACATTCGCCCGATTTTGAAGTCGGAAGATATTCTGGAAGCCCGTAAAGTGGTACGTCAGGTTTATTTGGATGAAAAGATAGAACAATATATTGCAGACATTGTATTCGCTACCCGTTATCCGGAACAGTACGACTTGAAAGACTTGAAGGGCCTGATTGGTTTCGGAGGTTCACCACGTGCTTCTATCAATTTGGCTTTAGCTGCGCGTAGCTATGCGTTTATCAAACGCCGTGGCTATGTGATTCCGGAAGATGTACGTGCTGTGGCTCACGACGTATTGCGTCATCGTATCGGACTGACTTACGAGGCGGAAGCTACGAATGTTACTTCTGAAGAAATTGTCAGCAAGATTCTGAATAAGGTTGAAGTGCCCTAAACTTACGTAAGTTTTTTATGTTCCACGATTGTGGAATGTATGTTTCACAATTGTGAATCGTATGTTCGGCGGAAGTGAAACCTATGTTTTTCTGTTGCCGGACACATTAATCGCAGGGATATCCGTCAAAGGATAACCGCTTAACCATATATTCAGAAAGAACAGAATGGAAACTAGTGAACTTTTAAAGCGTGTCCGCCAGATAGAAATCAAGACGCGTGGACTTTCAAGCAATATCTTTGCCGGGCAGTATCATTCGGCTTTCAAGGGTAGAGGTATGGCTTTTTCCGAAGTGCGCGAGTATCAGTATGGTGATGATGTACGCGATATCGACTGGAATGTGACAGCCCGTTTTGACAAACCGTTCGTCAAAGTATTTGAAGAGGAACGTGAACTGACGGTGATGTTGCTGGTGGATGTTTCCAACAGCTTGGACTTTGGTACCATCAAGCAGATGAAGAAGGATATGGTGACGGAAATAGCCGCAACCATTGCTTTTTCTGCTATTCAGAATAACGATAAAATCGGTGTCATTTTCTTTTCTGATAAAATAGAGAAATTCATTCCGCCGAAGAAAGGACGTAAACATATCCTGTATATTATCCGTGAACTGATTGATTTCCAACCGGAAAGTAATCGTACCAATATACAGTGTGCTATCGAGTTTCTGACGAATGTCTTGAAGAAGCGTTGTACGGCATTTATGTTGAGTGATTTCATCGATGACAACGATTATCAGAATGCGCTGACTATAGCCAATCGGAAACATGATGTTGTGGCTATTCAGGTATACGACAAACGTTTGGAGGAACTCCCGGATGTCGGGCTGATGCGTGTGCGCGATGCTGAAACCGGACATGAACAATGGATAGACACCTCTTCGAAGGCTTTACGGAATGCTCATCATGCCTGGTGGGTCAATCGCAAACAGAAACTGAATGAAACGTTCACCCACAGTAATGTGGATGCGGTATCTGTGCGTACCGATCAGGATTATGTGAAGGCATTGCTCAACTTATTTGCTAAACGAAACTGATGATGACATGAAATATACCTTATTATATTATAATGGCAAGAAGTGGTACCGGACAGTAGGATGTTTGCTACTGTTCCTGTTTGCTGCAGCTGGAGTGAAAGCTCAGGTTACGGTGGAAGCAACCATCGATTCGTTGCAGTTGCTTATCGGTGAGCAGACGAAGGTTCGCCTTCAGGTAAGTATGGATGCCAATCAACGTCTGCGGTTGCCTGTCGTACGCGATACATTGGTAACGGGTGTAGAAGTCGTTGATATCGCCAAACCGGATACACAATTGTTGAATGATAACAAACGTTGGCTGATTTCTCAGGAATATACCATTACTTCATTCGATTCGGCATTGTATTATCTGCCTCCGTTTGAAGTACTGGTAAACAACCAGGCCTACCGCTCGAAAGCATTGGCACTGAAGGTTTATTCAATTCCTGTAGATACGTTGCACCCTGACCAGTTCTTCGGCCCGAAAGATATCGAGAATGTATCATTGACATGGGAAGATCTGGCCCCTTTGGTATATGCGTTGCTTGCTATGCTGGTATTGGGTGCCATATCTGTTTTCTTTGTGATACGCTATCGTAATAACAAGCCTATCATCAAGATTATCAAGATTCAGCCGAAATTGCCGCCGCATCAGACAGCCATGCAGAAGATTGAAGCCATTAAGGCCGACAAGACTTGGCAGAAGGCTGATCCGAAACTTTATTATACTGAATTGACGGATGTTATCCGTACCTATATCAAGGATCGTTTCGGATTTAATGCTATGGAGATGACCTCTTCGGAGATTATTGAATGTCTGCTCCGCGAAAAGGATAAGGATTCTCTGAAAGACTTGAGACTTCTGTTTGAGACTGCCGATCTGGTGAAGTTTGCCAAATATGCACCGTTGATGAATATCAATGATATGAATCTGGTAAATGCGGTAGAGTTCATCAATCAGACCAAGGTGGAAGAAGACCCGAACGTCAAGAAGGAGCCTACCGAAATCAAGGTGGAAGAGAAACGGTCTAAACAAGGACGTATTATGTTGATTTGCAGTATTGCAGTAACAGCAGTCGGTGCATGTGTGGCGTTGTATTATGTTATTCGTCATCTTATCAACCTCTTCTTTTAACGCTTAAAAATAGGAATCATGATTTTTGCAAACATTGAATATCTGTTTTTGCTCTTGCTGCTGATACCATACATCATCTGGTACTTGATGCGCCAGAAACGTATGGAACCCAGTATGCAGGTCTCTACTACACGTATGTATATGAATGCACCGAAAAGCTGGAAGATTTATTTTCTCCATGTTCCCTTTTTGTTGCGCATCGTAACGTTCGTGATGATTGTATTGGTGCTGGCTCATCCTCAGACTACAGACAATTGGCAAAATACAGAGATAGAGGGTATTGATATCATGCTGGCAGTGGATGTTTCTACCAGTATGTTAGCCGAAGACTTGAAACCGAACCGTATCGAGGCGGCCAAGCAGGTAGCTTCTGAGTTTATTAATGGTCGCCCGAACGATAATATCGGTCTGAGTATATTTGCTGGTGAAGCATTCACTCAGTGTCCGTTGACTGTAGACCATGGTGTACTGCTGAATCTGTTCCGTAACGTGAGTTGCGACATGGTCCAGCGGGGAATGATTGATGACGGAACAGCTTTAGGTATGGGATTGGCTAATGCTGTAAGCCGATTGAAGGATAGCAAAGCCAAATCGAAAGTCATTATTCTGTTGACCGATGGTGTCAATAACATGGGGGATATTTCTCCGCTGACTGCGGCAGAGATTGCCAAGAAATTCGGTATCCGCGTCTATACAATCGGGGTAGGAACCAATGGAACAGCACCTTATCCGATGCCTACTTATGCTGGCGTACAGTATGTACAGATACCGGTAGAGCTGGATGAGAAGACGATGACTCAGATTGCAGGTACTACTAACGGAAATTATTTCCGCGCAACCAGTAACTCGAAACTGAAAGAGGTCTATAAAGAAATTGATAAACTGGAGAAAACAAGGTTGAACGTAAAAGAATTCAGCAAGCGTGAGGAAGCATTCGCACCATTTGCTTTGGTAGCTTTCTTGTGTCTGTTATTGGAAATCCTTTTGCGGAATACTGTATTGAAGAAAATCCCTTAAAATTAGAAGTCATGTTTCGATTTGGAGAACCGCTATATTTATATTTATTGATTGTTCTGCCTGTATTGGCAGCGTTTTATTTTTATTCCAATTATCGTCGTCGGAAAAAACTCCGGCTGTATGGTGACCCGCAACTGCTGAAACAGCTGATGCCGGATGTCTCTAAATATCGTCCGGATGTGAAGTTCTGGCTGATGCTTGCTGCATTGGGTATGATTATCTTTATGATGGCCCGGCCGCAGTTCGGTTCAAAGATGGAAACAGTGAAACGTCAGGGTATCGAAACTGTTGTGGCACTTGACATATCAAACTCCATGCTGGCCGAAGATGTTACTCCCAGCCGTTTGGAGAAGTCGAAGAAGTTGATTTCCCGTCTGGTAGAGAAGTTCAATAACGATAAGGTGGCTATGATTGTGTTTGCTGGAGAAGCTTTCACGCAGTTGCCTATCACGAGTGATTATATTTCGGCAAAGATGTTTCTGGAAAGTATCAGTCCTTCACTGATTTCTACACAGGGTACAGATATTGCTGGCGCCATTGATTTGGGTATGAAAAGCTTTACTCCGAATGAAGGGGTCGGTCGTGCCATCGTATTGATAACCGATGGTGAAAATCACGAAGGTGGGGCGATAGAAGCTGCTCAGGAAGCCGCAAAGAAAGGTATTCGTGTTTTTGTATTGGGCGTAGGATCACCGGACGGTTCTCCGATTCCGGTAGAGGGATCGAATGAGTTCCGTCGTGACAAAGATGGAAATGTTATCGTAACGCGGTTGAACGAACAAATGTGTCAGGAAATAGCCAAGGCTGGTGGTGGCATTTATGTCCGTGTAGACAATACAAACAATGCAGAAAAGGCGCTGAACGCTGAAATCAACAAGTTGGCTAAGGCAGATGTAGAGACTCAAGTCTATACCGAGTTTGATGAACAGTTCCAGGTACTGGCGTGGTTGGCATTGTTACTGCTGGCAGCCGAACTGATGATTCTGAATCGCAAGAATCCGTTATTCAAGAATGTGAATCTCTTTAAACAGAAATGAGTATGTTACAGAAAGGATATTTCATCTTACTGATGCTGTTGACTGTTTCAGCAGTTGCATTCGGTCAGAAAACCGACCGTGACTATCTGCGCAGTGGTAATAAGTTATATAGAGACAGTCTGTTTGTAAAAGCGGAAGTAGATTATCGGAAAGCATTGGAGGTCAATCCGAAATCTTCTGCGGCACTATACAACTTGGGAAATGCCTTGTTGATGCAGCAGAAAGCTCAGGAAGCGATGGAGCAATACCAGGCCGCTTCCCGGTTGGAGAAAGACAAATCGAAGTTGGCACAGATTTATCACAACATGGGAGTCATACTTCAGTCTTCCAAGAAGCTGCCTGAATGTATCGAGGCCTCCAAGGAGTCACGGAGAAACACCCCTCATGATAATGGGACCCGCTACAACCTGGCATTGGCTCAGAAACAGCTGAAAGACCAGCAGAACCAGAATCAGGACAAACAGCAGGAACAGAAGCAAGACCAGAAACAGGACGAACAGCAACAGAATAAAGACCAGCAGGATCAGGATAAGAAAGACCAGCAGCAGAACAATCAGCAGCAACAGCAGAACCAGAATGAAATGTCGAAGGAAAATGCAGAGCAGTTGTTGAATGCTGCCATGCAGGATGAAAAGAATGTACAGGATAAGGTCAAGAAACAGATTCAGATTCAAGGTAAGAAGCTGGATAAAGACTGGTAATGAGTGTAGCAAATTAAAATAAACAACGATAGATGATGAAAAGAATAGTCTTCTTATTATGGATGGTAATCCTGTGGGGGCAGATGCTGGCGGCGGACGGTATCCGTTTCAAGGCTGATGCGCCCAATACGGTTGTCTCGGGCGACCAGTTCCGGTTGACCTTTACCATCAACACCCAGGATGTGAAGGATTTCCGTGCACCTTCCATCAGCGGATTCGACGTTCTGATGGGACCGAGCCGCTCGCAGCAAAGCAGTACACAGATAATTAACGGAAAAGTGTCCTCCAGCCGTTCTGTAACTTATACCTATATTCTGATGGCTACCAAAGAGGGTACTTTTAATATTCCTGCGGCCAGCATTGAAGTAGATGGTGAAAAGGTCTTTTCGAATGCAATCAGCATCAAGGTGCTTCCACCAGACCAGCAGGGCTCTTCCAATAGTAATTCACAAGGGGGAAGCTCTACGCGCTCCCGGGCGCAGTCGGCCGGTGGACAGATTACGGCTAATGATCTGTTCATTACAGCAACAGCCAGTAAGACAACAGTGTACGAACAGGAGGCCATCCTGTTGACATATAAGGTATATACGTTGGTAAATCTCCGTCAGTTGCGTGGAGATATGCCTGACCTGAAGAGTTTTTATACGCAGGAAATACCTTTGTCCAAACAGAAGGCCTTTTCATTGGAACACTATAAAGGGCGTAATTATAACACGACTGTGTGGAGCCAATACGTGATGTTCCCGCAACAGACTGGTAAGCTGGAAATCCCTGCCATCACTTTCGATGCGGTTATTGCCCAACAGACCGTTTCGGATGACCCGTTCGATGCGTTCTTCAATGGAGGCGGATATGTGGAAGTAAACAAGAAGATTGTTGCTCCGAAACTGACTATCGATGTCAAACAGCTTCCGTCTAAGCCGGCAGATTTTTCGGGAGGGGTCGGAACTTTCACGCTTTCTTCGAATATTAATTCTACTAAGGTAAAGACCAACGATGCGATAACCATTAAATTGGTGATTAACGGTACTGGTAACATGAAACTTATCAGTGCGCCGGAAATCAAGTTCCCGCAGGACTTTGAAGTCTATGACCCGAAAGTGGACAATCAGTTTGAATTGACTACTGCCGGACTGAGCGGTACGAAAACCATTGAATATTTGGCTATCCCACGTCATGCCGGAAACTTTACCGTTCCTCCGGTGAAATTTACTTATTTTGATTTGAAGTCCGGTTCTTACAAGACATTGACAACCGAAGCTTATCAGCTGACTGTAGAAAAAGGTGAAGGCAATGCCGATCAGGTAATTGCAGACTTTACCAATAAGGAAAGTGTCAAGATGCTGGCTAAAGATATCCGTTTCATTAAGTTAGGTGATACGCATTTGCAGCAACGGGGCGACTTTTTCTTTGGAACTACCGCTTGCTATTTGTGGTATGTGATTCCATTCCTTTTGTTTGTGGTCTTTGTTATCATTTACAGAAAACAGGCTATTGAAAATGCCAATGTAGCAAAGGTAAAAACAAAAAAAGCCAATAAGGTTGCTGCAAAACGTATGAAGTTGGCCGGAAAACTGTTGGCTGAAAACAAGAAGAATGAATTCTACGATGAAGTGCTGAAGGCCTTATGGGGATATACCAGTGACAAACTGAGTATTCCGGTGTCTCAGCTATCGAAAGATAATATCGAAGCAGAATTGACCAAATATGGAGTCTCTGCTGAACTTATCCAAGAGTTTCTGGATGCATTGAATCAGTGTGAGTTTGCGCGTTATGCTCCGGGAGATGAAAGTGAAGCAATGGATAAAGTATATACTTCTGCCATCAATGTTATCAGCAAGATGGAAAACAGCATTAAACATTAACGGATAGGAGAGGAAAACATGAAAAAATTATCAATTATATTGGTATGCTTGATCGGCTTCTTTCAGATGGTTCATGCTGCGACAAAAGCTGAAGCTGATAAGGCTTATCAGGAGAATCAATTTGAACAGGCTATCAAACTTTACGAAGAGATTTTGGCAACAGAAGGCGAATCGGCAGACATTTATTACAATTTAGGTAATAGTTATTATAAGAATAAGGATATTGCAAAGGCTGTCCTTAATTATGAACGGGCATTGTTGTTGAATCCTGGCGATGCGGATATCCGGTTTAATCTGGATATGGCACGGGGAAAGACCACCGATCAGATAACACCGACTCATGAGGTCTTTATCTTGACATGGGGAAAGGCCTTGGTCAATCTGATGGGTGAAAGTGCTTGGGCAAAATTAGGCATTGCTTCATTTATCCTTTTCTTGGTCGGTGCAGTATTCTATATCTTTGGGAACCGTGTGTTAATCAAAAAAATCGGTTTTATAGCCGGACTTGTTTGTCTGTTTGTGAGTATTTGTGCCAATTTCTGTGCATCCACGCAGAAGAGTGAGCTGATAGACCGTACAGGGGCCATTATCATGGCTCCTACAGTGTCCGTTAAAAGTACTCCGGACGAGAGTGGAACTGATTTGTTTGTTTTGCATGAAGGAACGAAGGTTTTTGTAGAAGACAATTCTATGCAAGAATGGAAAGAAGTACGTTTGGAGGATGGCAATAAAGGATGGGTCAAGAACGAATCCATCGAACTGATTTGAAATACGAAAGAATATGGATATACAGCAGCTGATAGCAGCCGATAAGGCATTGCTTCTGGAATTGAATGGAAGTCATTCATTGTTCTGGGACGGATTCATGTGGACAGTAACCAGTACTACTACATGGATCCCGGCTGGAGCTGTACTGCTGTACATTATTTTCAAGAACAACAAGATTGGGCATGCATGTACTATACTGCTAATGCTCGCTTTGATAATAACACTGGCAGACCAGATAGCGTCAAGTGTCTGTAAACCGTATTTTGCGCGTTTCCGTCCGACTCAGGATCCTGAAATCATGTATTTGGTCCATACTGTTAACGGTTATAGGGGAGGGTTGTATGGATTTATATCCAGCCATGCAGCAAATACGTTTGCCGTTGCGGTTTTTGTTTCACTGTTGTTCCGGTACTGGGGAGCGACAGTGATGATGATTTTATGGGCAATCATTCCTTCGTATTCCCGTATTTACTTGGGGGTACATTATCCCGGTGATATTTTATGCGGAGCTTTAGAGGGAAGTATTATAGGTGCTGTGGTATATTGGGGTTATATGTACGTTGCTAAACGCTACTTCGACCAGCCTCAATATATTTCAGACCAATATACATCGACCGGATATACTATCAATGACATCCGAATTCTGTTTATTACACTGCTCTTGACATATCTGTATGCCATTATTGCCGGAATGATTCAGGCAAAGGCTTTATATTTCTAATGGCAGGCGTTTTTTTCTGAAAAAAATAAAGGATTTTTTTGTTCAGTCGTAATCTTTCGTTAATTTTAGAACGAGATTAATAATCAAATCTGTTAAACCATTAAAAACTGACTACTATGAACAGAACAATAACTTTTAACGAACTTCGCAAAATCAAAGATTCTTTACCTGCCGGAAGCATGCATCGTATCGCCGATGAATTAAATATAGATGTTGAAACTGTACGAAATTTCTTCGGCGGTCAAAATTTTAAAGAAGGTAAGAGTGTAGGCATTCATTTGGAACCCGGACCCGATGGCGGTCTGGTCATGTTGGATGACACAACGGTGCTTGATAAAGCAATGGCTATTCTGAAAGAACAGCAGTCCTGATAGAAAAAGGAATTATTATATTTTATTACATAAGCATTCCAATTGACGGTCATCCAAATCGTTGATTGGAATGTTTTGCTTTATATTGTTTCACCTTAAATCCTGTGTTATGGAAGATAAACTTGTTACGTTAGCTATTCTGACCTATTCGAAGGCCCAGATATTGAAAAATGTCCTCGAGAGCGAGGGAATCGAGGCATATATCCACAACGTGAATCTTATTCAACCTGTGATATCTTCCGGTGTACGCATCCGCATCAAGGAAAGTGATCTTCCACGTGCGTTGAAGATTATCGAAAGCTCTACCTGGCTGGCCGATGACATAGTAAAAGAACAGGTTCCTGAGAATAGTCACCGTGAAAAGAAAATCCTGGTTCCGGTTGATTTTTCCGGTTATTCCCAGAAGGCATGTGAATTCGCTTTTAATTTTGCTGCCGAGATACATGCAGAAATTGTCCTTATGCACGTTTATTTCAGCCCTATTTACCTGCCGAATCTGCAATATGCTATAGAAGGCTACGGAATGCCTATGGAGCCTGATATGGGCATTAAAAACATGCTGGATGGCATTCATGAACAACTCACCAAGTTGACTAATACATTGAAGGATGAAATTCAGTTGGGGAAATTACCGAATGTAAAGTTTTCCTGTCTGCTTCGTGAGGGAGTCCCGGAAGAAGAAATACTACAATATGCGAGAGAAAACCGTCCGCTTATCATCATTATGGGCACCAGAGGACAAGGAGAAAAGGATTTGGAACTGATAGGAAGTGTAACGGCCGAAGTGATAGACCGCAGCCCTGTATTCGTATATGCAATTCCTAAAAATGCAAAACTTGTTCATTTTGGAGCTATCCATAAGGTCGCTTTCATTACGAATTTCGACCAAAGAGATTTGATAGCCTTTGATTCGCTAATTACTACTTTTCAAAATTATAAATTTGATATCTCGTTCATCCATCTGAATTCGAATGAGCAGCGTAAAACGTGGAATGAAATAAAACTGGCTGGAATCCGGGAGTATTTCAAGAAGCAATATCCACAATTAAATATTGATTATCATCTGATTCCGGAAGATCATTTGCTCGCAAACCTGGATTCGTATGTAAAAGACCGGCAGATTGATGTATTATGCATTACTAATTACAAACGTAATGTATTTGCCCGTCTATTCAATCCAAGTATAGCTCGAAGAATGGTGTTCCATTCGGATATTCCTATTCTAGTAATTAAGTAGGGAAATTCAGTAAATATAACAAAATTAGCCAACTAATT
>URWP01000071.1 GCA_900551645.1 uncultured Bacteroides sp. | reverse complement strand
GAAACGGCCTTGCGACTGGCTCGTGATTTCGAAAATATCGTAGCGATCAAGGAAGCATCGGGCAATATTACCCAGATGGACGACATCATCAAGAACAAACCGGCCAATTTTGATGTCATCTCAGGCGATGACGGTATCACCTTCCCATTGATTACCTTAGGGGCAGTGGGGGTAATTTCAGTTATCGGAAACGCATTTCCACGTGAATTCAGCAAGATGGTCCGTTTGGCCTTGGCAGGAGATTATGCGAGTGCCTTACATATCCATCACAGTTTTACCGAACTGTTCAAACTGTTGTTTGTCGACGGGAATCCGGCAGGTGTGAAAGCTATGTTAAGCATGATGGGAATGATTGAGAACAAGCTTCGTTTACCGCTGGTTCCGACCCGTATCACGACATATCAGGAAATGCACAAGATTCTGGAAGAACTTCAAATCAAATGCTAAAGAAAGAACAGATAAATCCTGACAGGAAAAATGGATGGAAACAGTATAACAGGCCTGTTTCCATCCATTTTTTTTCTGTCAAAAAGCCCTTTATAACAGATTTTATGCTTATCCCAAAGATTATAAGTTAAATACAGTTAATAAACAATCGGGTAGTGGAGTCGGCATTTGTAATTATGATATTTTTTTATTTAATTTGTTAGTATCCAAGAACCTTAATCAATATGACTCTCTATGAAACCCGATAAATTCTTTACATACATATTTTCTCTGCTGACAATCTTGTTTTGCTGTGTATCATGTAACGATGAAAGTGAAATTGAACTCTATCTGCAAAAAGGTAATCTGCAGCAGATTCCTGTCAATGACGCAACCATCTCTTGTGCAGTAGGTCAACCGGATGAGCTCCTTATTTTTGGAGGAGTAGGTAATTACGACGTATTTTCTTCAAATGAAAAGATTCTGTATCCGCAAGTCGTCGGTAATTCTATCAGCATAATTCCTAAAAGCGTTGGAAAAGTCTCTGTTACTGTAATGGACGACGCGCACAATACCCAACAAGTGACTATTTTTGTAGAGCCATCCATGCGTAAATACTTTATTTGCGATATTTCGTACGAAATAGAAGGAGCCAGTATGGAAGAACAGGAAGCTATAAAAAATGAACTGACGGCTTCGGAAACGCTCTATAACGCCTATATGGATTTTGAGTTCAATGAGAACGAACGAGGCTATATGAATCTGCTTTTGGATTCAAACCAGGATGAAATCCTGGTAGAGAACATTCCATTCGTATGGGAATCTGCAACCAGACAAATCAGTATCTCATTTCCCAATAACATATTGCAGCTTAATGCCGGTTTATCCGTCCGTAATGATGGCTCTGATAAAGAAGGAAATTGGGAAACCGATTTGACAGAGAAATTTCTATCACTTTATCCCGATATCCGTTCTGTAAAGAAAATCCTGCATTATCGGTTATGTGAATAAATCTTCTCTTAAATTGAAACAGAAAGTAGGAGGAAGTTGGTTTATGTATTTCCAATTAAACATAATATTGATTATATGACATCTGCAAACAGATTCTTGAGGAGAATAATTATTCTCTTTTCTTCTTACAAAAATTCGACCAATACAATTTTCAGAATCAATATCAGACAGAATTGCATGCTTTGGAATTTTTTCACATAACTTCCTGCAAAAAATAAACCTGAACAATTTTAAAATACAGTCCAGGTTTAACAATCAATCTTGATTCGACATTATTCTTTTTCACCAAAACACAAATCTCCGGCATCTCCCAATCCAGGAATAATATAAGAATGCTCATTAATAGCCGGATCAATGGCGGCACACCAGACTGTCGTTTTATCTTCAGGTAATGTTTTTTTGATATGCTCTACAGCCTGTCTGCTGGCTATCACTGAAGCCACATGGATATGGGACGGTTCTCCTTTCGTAAGCAAAGCCTGATATGCCAGTTCCATGGAGCTTCCTGTAGCTAACATCGGATCTGTAAGAATCAGAATCTTATTCTCAATCTGTGGAGCAGCTATATATTCAATGTGTATATCAAAATTATTCTCGTCGATATATTTCCTGTAAGCCGAAACAAAAGCATTTTCTGCCTTGTCAAAGTAGTTTAGAAATCCTTGGTGTAATGGAAGTCCGGCACGCAAAATTGTGGCTATAACAGGCTGTACGGCAGGAATACAGGTATGTGATACGCCTAAAGGCGTCTGTATATCTACATGACGGAATGGAAGATCACGGCTTATCTCATAAGCCATAATTTCACCAATTCGCTCAACATTTCTCCTGAACCGCATACTGTCTCTCTGCATATTTATATCCCGCAGTTCAACTAAAAACTGGTTCAGCAAGGTATTGTTCTGGCTAAGATCTACAATCTTCATACAATAATTTATATACAAAAAGCTTACCCAAAGATACGAGGAACCCGTAAACTTGAGTAAGCTTCTGTCAATCTAATAATGTCTTATAATTAATAGCCCAATTCTTTTTCCAGTGCTTCGTATTCAGACTTGTTCAACTTCCAGTAGATGTTCAACAGGTACTGTCCCCACAACTGTTTGTTATCAGGCTTCAATTCTTTAGCCTTTTCATAGAAAGGTTTAGCTTTTTCATACAGTTCCTTAATCTTTTCCTCATTGGTAGCATATTTCGGATCATCCATTGAAAGATTTGCATTCTCTTCTACGATGATCTGTGCCGGGAAGAAATAGCAATCACCAATCTTAGAATATGATTCAGCTACGAAATCGCCATTTTTGGCAATGATATCATTGAAAGTAGCGATAGCACTTTCGTAATCCTTCTTTTCATACTGAAGCACACCCTTAACATACATAAAGTATGGAGTCGGATTATTGGCAATGATAGCGTCAATCTGAGTCAGACCTTCATCAATTTTACCTTTCTGGATGTAATAATCCATCAAGTTGCCGATGAAATATTCCTGAGCTGGGAATTTTTCAACACCCTCCTTGATAGTAGCCAGCCACTGTACAGAGTCTGTCTTTTCACCCTTTCCATATACTTCAGCCAGACACATCAATGATCTGTAACCTTCTTCCTTATGATTCTTACCAATAGCAGCATATTTAATGACAGCAGCTTCATCTTTCAATGTATTGGCTGCCAAAGCTGCATAGTTGGCAATCAAAGGAGTCAATGTATCATTCTTTACAGCATCTTCATCCGCAAACATAGGATTCTGTGGTGCATCTACATACAAGCCAAAGAACTTCAATGCATTAGCATAATTTCCGGCATTATAGGCATCAGAACCTGCATTTGTCAGATTAGGACGTACAGTTGCCAGTGTCTTTGCCAATTTCTTTCTCAACTTTGGTTTCTTCAATTCTCCACTTTTTACCTTAGCCTGTTCTACTTCATCACATTTAGTGTAATATTCGAACATTTTGGCCAAACTGCTGTACAGTTTTGTAGTGTCAGCCTGTCCACCCGGTAAATACAACTTCATGTTTTCATCGTCATAGATAGCCTTCTGAAAATCACCA
This sequence comes from uncultured Bacteroides sp., assembly GCA_900551645.1. Classification (GTDB taxonomy): domain Bacteria; phylum Bacteroidota; class Bacteroidia; order Bacteroidales; family Bacteroidaceae; genus Phocaeicola. Next base: position 7,938 of record URWP01000071.1, on the reverse strand, counting down.
GCTAACTTCCATGTTTCTGGATCGCTTGCCGTAGAAGGATCAACCAAAGCCGGTTCCAGAATCTCGGCAGCCTTTACAGGGTCACTTTTAGCTGATTTTGCTTCTTTCACTACGCTTTCCTGTGCTGACATAGAGCATACGGTGAAAAGCAATGCTGCTGAAAATAAAATTTTTTTCATAACATTTTAAATTAAGTAATACACAAATTATTCTAGTTAATTCTTGTCATCTTCATTTGCCTCTTCAGCCAGGTTCTCGTCTTCCTGTCCTTCTACCGGAGAGATGTATTCCTCCTCTCCTACCGACAATGTCGTATCTTCATCCTGAGTATCTTCTTCCGGTTCTGAGGTAACCTTGCACACAGAACCAATCTGATCATTACGCTTCTCAAGGTCAATCAGTTTGACTCCTTGGGTAGCACGGCCCATGATACGTACATCAGCAACTTTCAGACGAATCGTAATACCGGACTTATTGATAATCATCAAGTCATTCTCATCTGTTACAGATTTGATAGCTACCAGTTTACCTGTCTTATCTGTAATACTCAATGTCTTGACACCTTTACCTCCACGATTCGTTTTCCGATAATCTTCGATGTCAGAACGTTTACCGTAACCATTTTCAGAAACAACCATAATCGTTTCTTTCTGAGGATCTTTGATACAAATCATTCCGATAACTTCATCTACTCCATCTTCATCAAGGGTAATACCACGTACACCGGTGGCAGTACGTCCCATGTCGCGGACAGCACTCTCATGGAAACGGATAGCACGTCCATTACGATTCGCAATCACAATTTCGTTGTTTCCGTTTGTCATACGAACTTCGATGACACGGTCGTCTTCACGAATGGTAATGGCATTCACTCCGTTTTGACGCGGACGGGAATATTGTTCCAACAATGTCTTCTTGATGACACCCTGCTTTGTACAGAACAATACATAATGGCTATTGATGAATTCAGTGTCATTCAGGTTCTTGACACGCAAATAGGCAGTCACCATATCGTCCGAATCGATATTCAGCAGATTCTGGATAGCACGTCCCTTTGAGGTCTTGTTACCTTCCGGTATTTCATAAACCTTTAACCAATAGCATTTACCTTTTTGGGTAAAGAACATCATCGTATTATGCATGGTAGCCGGATAAATATGCTCAATGAAGTCCTCATCACGGGTTTCGCTACCCTTCGATCCTACTCCCCCCCTATTCTGCGCATGGAATTCAGACAAAGGTGTACGTTTGATGTATCCCAGATGAGAAATAGTGATAACCATTTGGTCATCAGCATAAAAGTCCTCCGGATTGAACTCTTCTGAAGCATAAACGATTTCAGAACGACGCTTATCACCATATTTTTCTTTTACTTCAATTAATTCATCCTTAATGACTTTCTTACAAAGTTCATCATTAGTCAAAATTTCTTCGAAGTAAGCAATCTGTTTCATCAATTCTTCATATTCTGCATGCAACTGATCCTGCATCAGTCCTGTCAGCTGACGCAAACGCATCTCGACGATGGCACGCGCCTGAATTTCTGACAGTTGGAAACGAGCCATCAGGTTCTCAATAGCCTCATTCGGAGTCTTGGCTGCACGAATAATACGAATTACTTCATCGATATTATCAGAAGCTATTATCAGACCCTCCAGAATATGAGCACGTTCCTTGGCTTTCCGCAAATCATAACGAGTACGACGGATAACCACTTCGTGGCGATGTTCTACAAACAGACGAATCAAATCTTTCAGATTCAGCAATTTCGGTCTGCCGTGAACCAATGCGATATTGTTCACTCCGAACGAAGTTTGTAAAGCTGTCATCTTGAAAAGTTTGTTCAGTACAACACTCGCATTAGCATCGCGTTTCACATCGATGACAATACGCATACCTTCACGGTCAGATTCATCGTTCACATACGAAATACCCTCAATTTTCTTCTCATTTACCAATGAAGCGATGCTTTCAATCAGTTCCTTTTTATTGACATTGTAAGGTATTTCATTAACGATAATCTTGTCATGGGTAGGATGAGATTCGATTTCTGTTTTGGCGCGCATAACAACGCGTCCACGGCCAGTCTCATAAGCGTCACGAACGCCACTTATACCATATATATATCCTCCTGTAGGGAAATCCGGAGCTTTGATATAATGCATCAAACCATCAACATCGATATCGTTGTTGTCTATATATGCTACACAAGCGTCAATTACTTCGGCTAAGTTATGAGTCGGCATATTAGTTGCCATACCAACTGCAATACCAGAGGCTCCGTTTACCAGAAGATTCGGGATACGTGTCGGCATCACTGTCGGCTCTTGCAATGTATCATCGAAGTTGTTCTGAAAATCAACAGTTTCCTTATACAAGTCCTGCATCATCTCTTCACCGACTTTCTTCAGACGGGCTTCCGTGTAACGCATGGCTGCTGGACTATCACCGTCTACTGAACCAAAGTTACCTTGTCCATCCACCAATGGATAGCGCATTGCCCAATCCTGAGCCATACGGACCAATGCTCCATATACGGAAGAATCTCCATGCGGATGATATTTACCTAAAACTTCACCTACAATTCTTGCTGATTTCTTATACGGCTTGTCTGATGTATTACCAAGTTCCATCATTCCATACAAGATACGGCGATGAACCGGCTTAAAACCATCTCTGACATCCGGGAGGGCGCGTGCTACGATTACCGACATTGAGTAATCGATGTACGACGACTTCATTTCCTCTTCGATGTTAATTTTTATAATTCTGTCTTGGTCTTGCATTTAAACAAATATTAATTATACATCTCTCGGTTTGTAAAAAACCATGCTAAAGTACGACTTTTAGCCGATATACGAAACATTTTATACAAAAAAAGTGTTACCTATTAAAGTTTTTTACTCTTCGGTGTCACTCTCTTAAAAAGGATATATTTCATTAATGTGGCACACATTTTGTTAAATAACCCATAAGAACTTTTATCCTATTATTTATAGATGTATATTTGCACTTCTGGTATAGTTACCAGAACGATTACTTTTAGAGAGGGGTTAAATTATGAACAACCAATTTACACAAAGAGTTTCCGATATCATTCAATATAGCAAAGAAGAGGCTTGCCGTTTGCATAACAGCAAAATAGGCCCAGAACACCTGTTGCTTGGGATTATCCGTAACGGAGAAGGTAAAGCATTTGATATATTAAGAAGTCTCTATGTAGACTTGACACGAGTGAAGGACAAGCTGGAAACCTTGTTAAAAGAAGAAGCAGAAAAAGAATCTTTCTCGGAAGAGACAGTCGATTTTACGGAAAAAGCCTCCAGAATACTGAAAATGAGTTTATTGGAAGCAAGACTGATGAAAACAACCCAGACAGATTCAGAACATGTATTATTGGCAATTATGAGAGACAATCAGAACAGAGCCTCCAGACTGCTGGAAGAAAACGAAGTGACTTACCAAAAAATAGTAGACAAACTGATTCCTAAAACCGAGCCGCAAGGCGGATTGGATTTCGGCGAAGAAGAGGAAGAAGAGGAAGGAATTTCACGCAGACCGAATACCGACAAAGGTAATGCATTCTCTTCAACTCCATCTGATACTCCATCTGCCACTAGAACCAGCGAACGGAAACCTGCCAACGAAACACCTGTATTAGACTCATTTGGCACTGACATGACAAAAGCGGCAGAAGCTGGGAATCTAGACCCTGTAGTAGGACGAGAAAAAGAAATTGAACGCCTCGCCCAAATATTGAGTCGCCGTAAGAAAAATAACCCGATTCTTATCGGAGAACCAGGCGTAGGAAAATCGGCTATTGTCGAAGGGCTGGCCTTACGTATCGTTCAGAAAAAGGTATCCCGTATTCTCTTCAACAAACGAGTTGTAGCTTTGGATATGACCTCGGTCGTGGCTGGAACCAAATATCGCGGACAGTTTGAAGAACGAATCCGTTCTATTCTTAATGAACTGAAAAAGAATCCGAATATCATTCTCTTCATCGATGAAATCCATAATATCGTTGGAGCTGGTTCAGCAGCAGGATCCATGGATGCAGCCAACATGCTGAAGCCAGCATTAGCCAGAGGTGAAATACAGTGCATCGGTGCCACTACCCTAGATGAGTACCGACAGAATATTGAAAAAGACGGAGCATTGGAACGTCGCTTCCAAAAAGTATTGGTAGAACCTACTACACCGGAAGAGACATTGCAGATTCTTCGGAATATAAAAGACAAATACGAAGAGCATCACAATGTGACATATACTGACGAAGCACTCATGGCATGTGTCAAATTGACCGACCGTTATGTTACTGACCGTAACTTCCCGGATAAGGCTATTGACGCAATGGACGAAGCTGGTTCACGAGTACATTTGACTAATATCACAGTCCCTAAAGAAATCGAAGAACAGGAAAAAGCCATCGAGGAAGCCCGTAACAACAAGAACGAGGCAGTCCGTCTACAAAACTTCGAATTGGCAGCCAGTTTCCGCGATCATGAAAAGACATTAGAAAAAGAACTGGAGACCATGAAAATGGAGTGGGAAGCCAAATCCCGTGAAAATCGAGAAGTCGTGGATGAAGAACAAATAGCCAATGTCGTTTCTATGATTTCCGGAATACCTGTTCAGCGAATGGCCGAACAGGAAGGCAACAAACTAAAAGGGATGAAACAAGCTTTATTGAACAAAGTTATTGCTCAAGATCAAGCAATTGAGACATTGGTAAAAGCAATTCTACGTAGCCGCGTAGGGTTGAAAGACCCGAACAAACCGATTGGTACCTTCTTATTTTTAGGGCCAACTGGTGTCGGCAAGACACATCTGGCTAAAGAATTGGCGAGGGAAATGTTCGGAACGACAGATGCCTTAATCCGCATCGATATGAGTGAATACATGGACAAGTATACGGTTTCTAGACTGGTTGGAGCTCCCCCGGGATACGTCGGATATGAAGAGGGTGGACAGTTAACTGAAAAAGTTCGCCGCAAACCTTACTCCATCGTTTTGTTGGACGAAATAGAAAAAGCCCATTCTGAAGTATACAATATTTTACTCCAGGTAATGGATGAAGGTCGTCTGACTGACAGCTATGGCAGAACGGTCGACTTCAAGAATACGGTAATCATATTGACATCTAATGTAGGAACCAGACAATTAAAAGAATTTGGTAAAGGAATAGGTTTTGCTGCCCAAACGCGCACAGATGAAAAAGAATACTCTCGAAGCGTAATAACCAAAGCACTGAACAAATCTTTTGCTCCTGAGTTCATCAATCGTTTAGACGAAATTGTAACTTTTGATCAATTGAACGAGGAAGCATTGAACAAGATTATTGACATCGAGCTAAAGAGCCTTTATAAACGTGTAGAAAACATTGGATATAAGTTAATTATAACAGATGAGGCAAAACGTTTCATCGCAAATAAGGGATACGATGTACAGTTTGGTGCCCGACCGCTCAAACGCGCCATACAGAATTATCTTGAGAATGGATTGGCAGAAATGATTATCAATGAAAATCCGACAACAGGAAATACTATCCGTGTCGAATTAAATGCTAATAAAGATGGAGTGAACTTTATCAGCGAATCAGAAGAACTGTGACGTTCTTTCAGATATAAGACAAAATGTCAGGCAACTTCTTGTCTGGCATTTTTTTTGTCCTAATAACGGCGATATTATGAATATTATAAAACTTAGATATGATGAAAAAAGGCAATATCGGGGTTACAACAGAAAATATCTTCCCCATTATCAAAAAATTCTTGTATAGCGATCATGAAATATTCTTACGCGAACTGGTATCTAACGGTGTAGATGCTACACAAAAGTTAAAGACATTAGCTTCTACCGGTGAGTTTAAAGGTGAGTTAGGTGATTTGACAATTCATGTAAGCGTTGATAAAGAGAACCAGACAATTACTATTTCTGACCGCGGTTTAGGACTGACAGCCGAGGAAATTGAAAAATACATCAACCAGATTGCTTTTTCTGGCGCCAACGATTTCCTTGAAAAATACAAGGATGATGCCAACGCCATTATCGGACATTTCGGACTTGGATTCTATTCAGCCTTTATGGTAGCTAAACAGGTAGATATCATTACCAAGTCTTACAAAGAGGAAGCGCCTGCCGTTAAATGGACTTGCGATGGTAGTCCTGAGTTTACTTTGGAAGAAACAGAAAAAGCCGATCGTGGTACAGACATTGTTTTACATGTAGATGATGACTGTAAAGAGTTCCTGGAAGAATCACGTATCCAGAGCCTGCTTACCAAATATTGTCGGTTCCTTCCGGTTTCCATAGCTTTCGGTAAGAAGAAAGAATGGAAAGACGGTAAACAAGTGGAAACAAATGAAGACAATATCATCAATGACACTTGTCCTATATGGACCAAAAAACCAAGTGAACTGAAAGATGAAGATTACAAGAAGTTCTATAGAGACTTGTATCCGATGTCAGATGAACCACTGTTCTGGATTCACTTGAATGTGGATTACCCGTTCAATTTAACCGGAGTACTCTACTTTCCGAAAATCAAAAGTAATATAGACCTACAGAAAAACAAGATTCAGTTGTATTGTAACCAAGTCTATGTAACAGATTCTGTAGAAGGTATTGTACCGGATTTCCTGACATTGTTGCACGGTGTAATTGATTCTCCAGACATCCCCTTGAACGTTTCTCGTTCTTATCTCCAAAGTGATTCGAATGTCAAGAAAATCTCAACGTATATCACAAAGAAAGTTTCAGACCGTTTACAGTCCATTTTTAAAAATGACCGCAACGAATTTGAAAATAAGTGGGATGACTTGAAGATTTTCATCAATTATGGTATGTTGACTCAAGAAGATTTCTATGAGAAAGCAAATAAATTCGCTCTTTTCAAAGATACTGATAATAAATATTATACTTTTGAGGAATATCAGACTTTGATTAAAGACAATCAAACGGATAAGGATGGTAACCTGATTTATTTGTACTCTAATAATTTGGACGAACAATATACCTACATTGATGCAGCCAAGAGCAAAGGTTATAACGTATTAATGATGGACGGACAATTGGATGTACCTATGATTAATATGTTGGAGCATAAATTTGAGAAGAGCCGTTTTACTCGTGTAGACAGTGATATAATTGACCGCTTGATTGTAAAGGAAGAAAAGCATGGCGAAGAGTTGGCTACTGACAAGAAAGAATTCCTTTCTACAGTGTTCCAAGGACAGCTTCCAAAAATACAGAAGGTAGAATTCCATGTAGAAACACGGGCTTTGGGCGAAACAGTATCACCAATTGTCATTACTCAAGCTGAATACATGCGTCGTATGAAGGAAATGGCTAATATACAACCTGGTATGAGCTTCTATGGTGAAATGCCAGATATGTATAACTTGGTATTGAACAGTGACCATCAATTAATAAAGAAGGTACTGGAAGAAACAGAATCTGCCTGTGCTGAAAAATTGGTTCCGATTGAGTCAGAAATAGCTATGCTGAATTTACGTCAGACAGAACTACGTAAGGCTCAAGAAGGCAAGAAAGATGAAGATATCAGCACAACTGATAAGGATGAACTGAATAATGTTGAACAGAAACTGAATGAACAAAAGCAACAAAAAACAACTGTTATCAATGAATCCGCTGCAGATAATAAAATTGTACATCAGCTGATAGATTTAGCATTGTTACAGAACAACATGTTAAAAGGTGAGGCTTTAACCAATTTCGTAAAACGTAGCATAGAGCTAATTTAAACGTCGACAAAAATATTACATATTTCTATCCTTTCTTACCCGAACCAATGGATTTTCCAAAAGTTCGGGTAAGTTTGTTATTGGAATCGGAGTTTCTTTTTAAAGCCACGGATAACTGTAAGCTTCCAAAATTGGCGTATTGACTAGCATAGCTCTTTCGCATACCTTCGTG
>URWP01000070.1 GCA_900551645.1 uncultured Bacteroides sp. | reverse complement strand
GTGCCCCCCGTTTCGGGGCTCGGGCTGCCGCCGGAAACTCCTTGGAGGATATCGCAGAGCTGGTAAAGTATGCCCATCTGTACCGGGTGCGTATTTATGTGACGGTCAATACCATCCTCCGTGACGAAGAGCTCAAGGAAACCGAAGAAATGATATGGGATTTGTATCGGACAGGTGTAGATGCCTTGATTGTACAGGATATGGGGATTACTCGTTTGAACCTCCCCCCTATTCCACTCCACGCCAGTACGCAGATGGACAACCGGACTCCGGAAAAAGTGAAGTTTCTGGCCGAAGCCGGATTCCGTCAGGTAGTATTGGCCCGTGAACTTTCGCTCAACGAAATCAGCCGTATTCATCAGACTTGTCCGGATATTCCACTGGAAGTGTTTGTACACGGAGCGTTATGTGTCAGCTATAGCGGACAATGTTATGTGAGCCAGGCTTGTTACGGACGTAGCGCCAATCGGGGAGAATGTGCCCAGTTTTGCCGCTTGGGGTTCGTTTTGGTGGATGCCGATGGAAAGACGATAGCCAAGAACAAACATCTGCTCTCACTCAAAGATATGAACCAGAGCGAGAATCTGGAAGCTTTATTGGATGCAGGGGCTTCTTCGCTCAAGATAGAAGGACGGTTGAAAGAGGTGTCGTACGTAAAGAATGTAACGGCGTATTACCGCCAGAAACTGGATGCCATCCTGAAACGACGGAAAGAATACGTACGGGCCTCATCGGGTACGGTAAAACTGACCTTCAAACCTCAACCGGAAAAGAGTTTCAGCAGAGGATTTACGGATTATTTTCTGCATGGACGTAATCCGGGAATCTTCTCGTTCGATACGCCGAAATCGTTGGGTGAAGAAGTGGGCTTTGTCAAGGAAATCCGAGGAAACTATCTGACGGTAGCGGGAGTAAAACCATTCAGCAACGGTGACGGACTTTGCTACCTGGATGAACAAGGACGCCTGCAGGGGTTCCGGGTGAATCGGGTAGAAAACAACAAACTTTATCCTCAAGAGATGCCTCGCCTGAAACCGAAAACCCGCCTGTACCGGAATTATGACCAAGAGTTTGAAAAGCTGATGCAAAAGAAATCGGCAGAGCGTAAGATTTCGGTCTCCATGTATCTGGAGGAAAATAATTTCGGATTCACACTGACCCTGTCTGACGAGGACAAGAACCGGGTGAGTGTGACACTGGTACGCGAGAAGGAACTGGCCCGGGTTCCACAAGAAGATAATCTACGGAACCAACTGGGGAAACTGGGAAATACACCATTCGAGCTGGAAGCGGTGGAACTCCGGTTGACGGACAATTGGTTTATCCCCTCTTCCGAACTTTCTGATTTGCGCCGTCAGGCTGTCGAAAAATTACTGGAAGCACGCCATATCACTTACCCGCAGGAGCGTGCGAGCTGGATGGAAACAAAACATGCCTTTCCGGCAAAGGAACTGACTTATCTGGGAAATGTCATGAACCAGGAAGCCGAAACTTTCTACCGGCAACATGGAGTAGAGCGTATAGCTCCAGCTTTCGAAAAAGAACAACCGAAAAAGGCTGTCCTGATGTTCTGCAAGCATTGCATCAGATACAGTATGGGATGGTGCCCAACTCACCATCGGATACGCTCACCTTATCGGGAACCGTTTTTCCTGGTAAGCAGTGACGGACGACGTTTCCGGTTACAATTCGATTGTAAGGTCTGCCAAATGCGTGTACAGGCCGAAGAATAAAGGAAAGAATAAAAGAAAGAACTTATGTGGCAGTGGGGTAAATATCTGGTATGTCTGTTGTTACTGGTAGTCGGAATAACATCTTGTTATTATCGGACTGCCTTACCTACTCATGTTGAGGAAGAAGGAGAAGAAGAAACATCTGCGCTTGACTTGCCGGGACGTCCGTATGCCTTGAGCAGCAATTTCAAGGTAACGGCTGATACCTTGTGGTTGCATCAGTTACCCTTCACAGATTCGCTTCCGGTATTGAAAGACAATGAACTGGTAGTGGCGGAACTGGCTATCCACGCAGAAGATCCGGTTGATACGGTTTGGGTAAAAGTGGCCCGTGACCAGGAAACCATCGGTTGGTTGCGTGAAAGCCAGTTGTTGGAAAATATCGTACCCATTGACCCGATTTCACAATGTATCCACCTGTTCAGCGATACGCATACGTTGTATTTTTTCCTGATTCTGGCTCTCTTTTTTCTGACTTTCGCTTACCGGGCCATGAAACGCAAGAAAACCAAACTGATTTGGTTGAACGACATTGACAGTATATTCCCCATCATGCTTTCCTGGTTGCTGGCTTGTTCGGCTACCTTGTATAACAGCATGCAATACTTTGTTCCGCAGACCTGGGAACGCTATTATTATGACCCGTCACTGAATCCATTCGATTTGCCGTTGATATTAGGATTGTTTGTATTGAGTGTATGGTGTATTTTTCTGATGGGGGTTGCTTTGCTGGATGATTTGTTTCACCAAACGACGTTCGAAGTAGCTTTCTTCTATCTTATCGGACTGGCTTCGTGCTGTATTTTCTTGTATATTTTCTTTACATACGTTTGGATTTATGCTGCTTACATGTGTCTTATCGGTTATACTTATTGCTGTTTCCGCTGGCTGAAACATGCCAACAGCTATCCCTATGCCTGTGGTGCCTGTGGTGCCAAAATGCGTTCCAAAGGAATCTGCCCTCATTGTGGAGCAATCAATGAATAATCACATAATAAACAAACACCGTTTCCATCGTCCTTAACAGGTTGACAGAAACGGTGCTTATTATATTGAATGTGAAAAACTATCAGAACCGGCAACGAAGGTCGATACCGATTTGAAGCGGACGACCGTATTGAGCAAAGCCTCGGTTCATGGTCTGGAAGTAAAAGGCTTCATATTTTTTGTCTAATGCATTGTTTATCCAAAGTGCCACCTGACCGTTTCCCTTGTTGAAATCGATACGACCGTTCAAGGTACCATATAGTGCCTGACTGGCATCGTTCTTCTCGGTCCAATAGATTCGTCCTGCAGCCTTGTAGTTGGCATTTACCGTGATATTATCGAGGAATGAGACTGATTTCAAAGAAAATACGTATTGTCCTCCTATCGTGAAAGTATGCTTTGGAACGAAAGGAACATAATGTCCGTTGTAATTTTCAGAATCACTCAATACATAATCCGTAAAGGTAGCATAAGTATAGCCATAGTTTCCGTTCAGACTAAACGCATCGGTAATCTGGGTACGGAAAGCTGCTTCAGCACCGAGGCTACGGCTTTTTCCGGCATTAACGGTGATACGTCCCAAACCGCTTTCGGCAAAACGTGAAATCTGCTGATCATGAGTATCCATGTAAAAAGCAGCCACATCCAGTTGGAGCCGGTTATCGAACAAGGTCAGATGAGAACCGATCTCGTAATTCCAGGAATATTCCGGCTTATAAAGTGTAGTGGCCTTTACATCGGTCTCTGTCTCTGTTGACATCTGTTGCAGAATACCTATAATCTTATCTTTGGTATCTTGTGGAATCATCGGAACCTGATTGACTACCGGAATAGTAGCATCGGCAACATCTTTCATGATACCGGTCTGCATATCTTTTTGCAGGACATCCGAAAACATCTGGATATTATATCCTCCCGAACGGTATCCTTTGGAAACAGTCGCATAAATGTTGTTTTGTGAGTCAAAGTTGTATTGCAAAGAAAACTTCGGAAGAAGCTGCAGGTAATCATGGTTGATTTCACCGACATATTCCTTACTGGTCTGGTAATCGGCTTTCGGCACCATATCAATGGTGATGTTCATCGGAGTCAACACTCCACTCAATCCGTAGGTATGGACAAAATCATATCCGGTATTATATTTCAGTTTCAGTTTTTCGTAATCCAGACGGAGACCTGCGGTGAAAGATAATCCTTCCAGACCAAACAAATCATTGAATGTAGACTGATGGAAAATGGCCCCATTCAGAATCGGTGTATCGAAATCACCACCGATATAAAGTTCCTCCCCCTGAATCTCATCGCTGAAGACCATGGTCATATTCATTCCTCCCTGCGATATATTGGGCATATATTGGTTACCATAAGTATTGATGGTAGCGTTCAGCCACGCAATACCGTCTTTGCGGAAAGTAACCGGTCCTTGGGTATGCAACGCCTGATAAAATCCGCTTGCTCCGGTAGTCCATTGCCAACGTTTTCCCGGCTTTGATTTCAAAACCAGTTCTTCACTGATGGTTTTGGCATTCTGCTTCTGCATCATGGTATAAAGGTCCTGCGAAGTAAAATCCTGATCCAAATCCATCTGGTCATAGAGATATTGGAATCCAGTAACACTGCTTAGAATGAAATTGTCAGCCTGATGCTCGAAGTTCAAGCCAGCATTGAGCAAGTTACGCTTGTAACCACATTCGTTGTTATAATCTATTTTATTCAGATAGTCGGCACGGTCTTCTTCTTTTCCGTCTGTACGACCTACATAGGTATACGGGTATCCTCCCTGATTGGTGTATTCATAATTGACTGTCAAGTCCAGCTTACTGTTTTCGGTAGGCAGGTAGATGGCACGGATACGTCCGCCAAATTCATCATCGACATCAATTCTTTTGCCATTGAACTGATTCTTGAAAAATCCGCCTTTATGCTCATAGAATGCTCCGGCCGAGAAAGCAAACTGAGATGAAATACGGTGATAGTGTGTTACGGAAGCCTTGTAGTTGTTATAGGTTGCCGCACTCAGACGTAGGTCGGTACCTTGGTAAGAAAACGGTGATTTGGTAAAAATACGGATAAGTCCTCCCATGGTATTACGTCCGTAAAGAGTACCTTGCGGACCACGCATCACATCGATCCGTTCAATGTCCGAGTAGTTGAAATCGAAGGCGGACTTATCGATGAACGGAATGTTGTCAACGTACAAACCAACCGCAGGGGTATTAATACGAGAACCGATGCCTCGCACATACATGGAAGTAGTCAGTTTAGAGCCATAATCAGGAATGAACAGGTTGGGAACCAGCCCGGAAAGTGACTTGACCGAAGTGACAGAACTTTTTCTCAAATCGTTCTGTGAGAAAGAGGTCGCCGACACAGCCTGCTGGCTTAAACGGTTTTTCTCTTTCGGAGTAGCAATAACCACTACTTCTTCAATGTCAATGACTTTGGTTGTATCTTTCGGGATCACATGTTCTGTATCAGCCGGAGAAGCAGCCGCAACGGTTGCGGCAACAGCTACCAGCGGAGTCAATACTGTACGTCTCTTCATCATTTTTCTTTCAAGAATGTATTTAAGTAATTCGGGTGCAAAGAAAAGACAAAGCAAAAAAACGTACAATCCTAATTTATGAGGATTCTTGCAGAATCTAAAAAAACAATATGTGATAATCATTCTTGTTTTTCAAAGGAGAATGATTATCACATACTCTATTAAAAACTGACTATCAGATAATTCCTTTACGAATAGCCTCCATTACGTTTGCAGGTGGTCGCTGGGCCAAAAATTCCCGTTTCATAAAATCCATGTAAGGAGCTACATGGTCAAAGAACTGATAATACCCCTGACATAAATAATTGAGACCAAGTTCTCCTTCTTCAGTGGTACAGAAACGGTTTTTGGGACACTCTCCATTACATGCAAAATGATAGGTACACTCTTTACATTGTCGAGGAAGTTTGTCTTGTTTATCTTGCCCGAATTGCAATTGCCGGTTACTGTACATCATTTCTATCAAAGTGTTGGAATAGATATTGCCCAATTTATATTGTGGAAAAACGAAATGGTCGCAGGAATATACATCACCATTGAATTCGATGACTCCCGCATGTCCACAGGTCTTGGCAAGGGTACAGATACCCGGTTGTTCTCCTACCCAATTAGCCAAGGTTGCATCAAACAACTGGATATAAAATTCTCCAACATCGTTTCTGACCCATTCATCGAAAATGGTACACAAGAAGTTCCCCCACTGCTGAGGAGTAATGGAAAAATCGGCCAAAGCTTCTGAGGCTCCCTGTTCATCTACAGCTGCCAGATGACGTCCGTCAGTATGCTGATGCAAGCGTTCCACAATAGGGGCAAACTGGATGTATCTGCAATCAAGCTGCTTGAAGAAATGATAAAAATCCAAGGGGTAGTCGGCATTGAAGTCATTGACTACTGCCATAGCATTCCATTCTACCCGATGTTTTTTCAATAAGTTGATACCCTGCATCACTTTAACAAACGAAGGTTTACCCTGTTTGTTCTTACGGTATTCATCGTGAAACTCCTGTGGTCCGTCAATGGAGATACCCACCAGCCAATTGTTATCATGAAAGAATCTGCACCAGTCGTCGGTCAGCAAAGTTCCATTGGTCTGGATGCAATTATCGATAGTGCGCCCATGGGCATACTTACGTTGCAATTCCATTACCCGTTGATAGAAGGACAAGGGACGCATCAGCGTTTCACCTCCGTGCCATGTGAACAAGACCTGTGGCATGGTTTGCGACTCAATGTATTCTTTAATGAATTTTTCGAGTAATGAATCACTCATGATATGCTTAGGATTCTCCTGGTATAGATTACTTTTTTCCAGGTAATAGCAATATTTGCAAGCCAGATTACAAATGGCTCCTACCGGCTTCGCCATCAGGTAAAGCGGACGGGAAAAAGGGGTGATAGTTGCGGACATCTATTTTGTCTTTGAACGGGTAATAGTTACAATATTCTGTTCAGAACGGATATCTAAACCGATTTGCAATATTCGGAATTTTTATTGACATCTGCAAGGAAATAACAGGAAAGCATGATATGATTAAGAAAACCAGCTTTATCCGATAGTTCGGGGTAGTCTTAGTCACTAAATCCGATCGGCTTCCACATAACCATGCATCACTGCATAAATAGCAAGTCCGGATACCGATTTAATTCCTAGTTTTTCCGTAATGTTTTTCCGGTGAGAAATGACAGTAGTCAGGCTGATATTCAGCTTATCTGCTATTTCTTTATTGATTAATCCCTTGGTTATAAGAATCAACACTTCAATTTCTCTAGGAGATAAATCATGTTCTTGCTGGGTGAAATTAGTAGTAGGAACCGGATGGTGTGTCATTTCGTGTCCATAATTCCGCAGCTGCATGATGGATTTCACCAGTTTCTCTTGTGGCAAACAGAAATTCAACGTCGGTACGCCAATCAATGAAGGTTGTTCTCCGGCGGACAATACAATGGTTTTAGGACGACGTTGCAAAAAAAAGTTACTATGCTCGAAATAGATCTGTGCCGAAACAAAATAATGGGCATACATATCCGGTGTATCATCTATCAATGCTTCGAATGACGGAAATACACGTATCACTGTTACAGGAAGCAGTTCTTCCAGAATCAGACGCAATCCAAGAGCGGTTAAAGTATTATTTTCTAGAATCGCTATTTCGGACATCATACATATCAATCAGTTGAGAAATATATAACTATTTTCTGCTAGTTTTTGTTCAAATAACTGGCTACAGCATCAGCACACCGTTCTCCATCGATACCGGCAGACACAATTCCTCCAGCATAACCGGCTCCTTCACCGCAAGGGAACAACCCCTCTACCGAAACATGCTGCAAAGTTTCGTTGTCACGCACGATACGGACAGGCGAAGAGGTACGGGTTTCCGTAGCAATCATGACGGCATCATTGGTTAGAAAGCCGTGTGAACTTTTCCCGAAAAGCTGGAAACCTTTGCTCAGACGTTCGCTAATGAATTTCGGTAACCAAAAATGCAACGGCGATGAAACCAAGCCTGGACTATAAGATGAATCGGGAAGATCATAGCTCAGCTTCTTGCGGGTAAAATCCACCATCCGTTGGGAAGGAGCCGTCTGTCGCATGTTACCCTGTTGCCAGCAGATTTGTTCCAACCGTTCCTGAAATTGCATCATGGCCAGGGTATGCACTTCATTCTCACCGGTACAAGCAGTACGTTGGATAAGCTCTTCGGTAGCCGCTTCAGCAGAACCGGGAAAAGCTCCAAAAGCCTGTAACTGTAAGTCCGGGTTCAGCAAATCTTCTGGACGAATTTCCACCACCATCCCTGAATTACTCCATTGGGTACCTCGGTTGCTTGGGCTCATACCGTTTACAACCAACTGATGCGGTCCACTGGCAGCCGGTACAACGAATCCTCCGGGACACATGCAAAAACTATATACACCCCGGCCTTCTACCTGTTGAACAAAACTGTATTCAGCGGCAGGCAGGTATTTACCTCGGCCGTTCTTATTGTGATATTGAATCTGATCAATCAAGTGGGAAGAATGTTCCAGACGAACACCTACAGCCAGTCCTTTGGCTTCCAACTTTACACCGTTTGCAAACAGCCAACGGTATACATCGCGGGCAGAGTGTCCGGTAGCCAGAATCACCGGTCCGTAAAACGTTTCTCCAGTATGGGTTTCAATACCGATAACCTTGTTCTTTTCGATAATCAACGCATCCATACGAGTCTTGAAATGGACTTCACCTCCGCATTGCAGAATGGTGTTCCGCATATTTTCAATGACTCTGGGTAATTTATCGGTACCGATATGCGGATGAGCATCTATCAGAATGGAAGTACTGGCACCGTGCTGGCAAAATACGTTCAGAATCTTGTCCACACTACCACGCTTCTTACTGCGGGTATAGAGTTTTCCATCGGAATAAGCACCTGCACCTCCTTCACCAAAACTGTAGTTGGATTCAGAATCCACTTTATGTTCCCGACTGATACGGGCCAGGTCTTCTTTCCGTTCACGCACGTTTTTCCCCCGTTCGATGACAATAGGACGGAAACCCAATTCGATAAGACGTAAAGCTGCAAACAGTCCTCCAGGACCGGCTCCGACAACGATAACGACAGGTTTCCCTTCTACATTCGGATAGTCGGTTTTGACATATCTGTCTTCTGTCGGAAGTTCGTTGATGAAAACCTGAAGTTTGACATTGACGAAAATCGTCCGTTGACGGGCATCGATGCTTCGCTTCAGTACACGGATAGCATAAATAGTACGGATATCGAGTCCCTTTTCTTGACTGATATAGCGCTTGAGTGCTTGTTCGCTGGCTGCCTGTTCGGGCAGAATCCGGAGTTGGTATTCGTGAATCATAAAACAGTAGAATTTCGGGGTAAAGTTAGTGAAATTATTTCAGCCGAACAACTGGCGGAAAGCTTCTTCTACTTTTCGTACCGGAACCAGTTCTATCCGAATCTTCTTTCGGTCCAGTCCCTGTAGGTTGTGCTTAGGAATCAACATTCGGGTAAATCCTAATTTCTCGGCTTCGCCGATGCGTTGCTCGATGCGATTGACAGGACGAATTTCCCCACTCAGGCCTACTTCGCCTGCCATACAGACTCCGGTTTCAATTTCCGTATCCATGTTACTGGACAAGATGGCACTGATAACAGCCAGGTCAATAGCTGGGTCGTTTACCTTCAGACCTCCGGCAATGTTCAGAAAGACATCCTTCTGTGCCAATTTGAATCCTACTCGCTTTTCAAGAACAGCCAGCAGCATGTTCATACGTCGTAAATCAAATCCGGTAGCCGAACGTTGCGGCATCCCGTAGGCGGCTGTGCTGACCAGCGCCTGTACTTCTATCAGGAACGGACGGATACCTTCTACAGCTCCAGCAATGGCAATACCGCTCATGCCTTCGTGATCTTGAGTAAGTAGCAATTCTGAAGGATTACTTACCTGGCGTAATCCATCCTGCCTCATTTCATAAATACCCAGTTCGGCCGTACTTCCGAATCGATTCTTGATGCTACGCAGAATACGATACATGTAGTGTTGGTCGCCTTCAAATTGAAGCACAGTATCTACAATGTGTTCCAAAACTTTCGGCCCAGCGATACTTCCTTCTTTGTTGATATGCCCGATAAGAATGACAGGAGTACCCGTTTCTTTGGCAAATTTTAGGATAGCTGCCGAACATTCACGAACCTGTACAATACTACCCGGAGACGAATCAATATTTTCGGTAGATATAGTCTGGATAGAATCGATAATGACCAGATCAGGAGCTGTATTTTTAATGTTCGTAAAAATCTGCTCAAGAGAAGTCTCGCAAGCAATCAATACGTTACTGTCGTCCTGATGCGGAATACGGTCCGCACGTAGTTTCAGTTGTCGGGCGCTTTCTTCTCCCGATATATACAATACTTTCTTATCGGTCAACCGAAGAACTGTTTGCAAAATAAGGGTTGATTTTCCGATTCCTGGTTCGCCTCCTATCAATGTTAACGAACCTTGTACCAGTCCGCCTCCCAAGACACGGTTCAACTCATCATCCTGCATATTCATCCGCTGTTCGTCCGATGAAACGATTTCTTTCAGATACTGCGGTTTCGAACGTACAGATTCGATGCCATGTGCCACATGCTTAGCTATCGGAATCTCTTTACGTACCACTTCTTCTACGAAAGTGTTCCACTGGCCGCACGAAGGGCATTTACCAGCCCACTTGGGGGACTCTTGTCCGCAGTTAGTACAAATGTATACCGTTTTTTCTTTTGCCATATTGATGGGGATTTATAATAACTACAAAAATAAAGAAGAAGTTCTTAAAATCTACCTTCTCATTTATCTTACCATAACCACTTCAATAACATCATATAGCGCCTGTTGAATATTATAACAAGTGTATCTGTGCGTTCTCAATAATATCTGTCAAGATAGGTTTAACACCTCCAACAAAACATTCTACAGCAATAACCATTAGAATAAGGCCCATCAGACGCATCATCACGTTATTACCCGTTTCCCCAATAATCCTAACTAATCGGGTTGATAAACGCAAGATAATGTAAGTAAGCAAATAAACTACTGCTATTACAATCACCATCGTCAGTTTTAATGTCCAATTATCCGCATCATCCATCAGAATAATACCATTGGCAATGGCACCAGGTCCACATAACATCGGAATGGAAAGCGGTGTAATGGAAATATCATTTGCATAAGTTTTTATTTCTTCATCCTTCAGTTTGGTATTTGTATACCTTGCCTGTAACATATCATAACCAATCTTCAAAATAATGATACCTGCAGCTATACGAAAACCGTTAGTAGAAATTCCAAAAAACTTGAAAAGGAACTGACCACAGAAAGTAAATGCCATCAAAATGATGAATGAGATTACTGTAGCGCGCTTCACTATATTCTTCCGGTCTTCATCACTCAAACCATTTGTCATGGTCAAAAAAACAGGCATTGTACCCAACGGATTTGTCAACGTAAAAAATGAAGTAAAGCACAAGAGTGCAAAAGGTAAAATAGTATCCATGTTAAGCAGAATTTTATTTGGCAAAAATAAGAAATATACCTTATAAATATCTACTGGATAACAAAAAGAAAGAGAATAACATGAAAAAAGCCCCAGACATCCTTTCGGAATCCGGGGCCTCAAGACGGCGACTACCTACTCTCCC
>URWP01000069.1 GCA_900551645.1 uncultured Bacteroides sp. | reverse complement strand
AAGATCGGGTCGTAACCGAAACCAGAGCCTCCCCGTTTCTCACGGATAATCTCTCCTTTCACAATACCTTCGAACAACGTTTCCTTACCCCCTTCTATCAGACAGATGGCTGTACGGAACTGTGCCCGACGGTTCTCCTTCCCTTCCATCTCACTCAGCAATTTCTTCATATTGGCTTCCGAATCATGACCCTCGCCTCCGGCATAGCGGGCCGAATAAATACCCGGAGCACCACCCAGCGCTTCCACCTCCAGACCGGTATCGTCGGCAAAGCAATCCATGCCATAATGCGTATGAATATATTCCGCCTTCAGCGCGGCATTTCCTTCCAGCGTATCGGCTGTTTCAGGAATATCGGCATGACAATGGATATCGTTCAGACTCAGAATTTCCACTTTATCGCCCAGAATAGCCCGGATTTCCTCCAGCTTATGGGCATTGTTGGTCGCAAAAACTAGTTTCTTCATAAATTTATGCTGTTGTTTATCCGTTAAAATCGAACGTACAAAAATAAAGAAATAATCCTGAAGGTCAAACTTATCCGGACAGATATCGTCCGGTTCCTAGCAGCCGGAAACGACCTAAAAAAGGGGTTGCAGAGAACCACACATCCTCTGCAACCCCTATATTTCCTCGCCAACTTGTCTACTCGTCAACTTGTCACTTCACTTTCAGCTTATCAAAGCCTTCGCCATATACACCGACTACGTTACTCTGCGAGATAAACGCGTCCGGATCAATATCCTTCACCAAACGGAAGATATCCAATGATTCACTTTTCTTGGCCAATACTACAACGACTTTGATGTCCTTCTTGCTGTACCAGCCCTGACCATCAAGTAAAGTAACTCCCCGGTTTACCCGAGTAGAAATTCCTTCAGCGATTTCGTTGTGATGTTTCGAGAAAATCAGGAACTGTACCGACTGTCGGGTACTGTTGATGACATAATCAATTACAATACTCATGATAAAGAGTACGCAGAAACCGAACAATACACGCCGCCAATCATGGAAAATGAAATAACACGAAGAAATGATGACAATATCACAATACATCATCATCCGTCCCAGCGTCACATCCTTGTATTTGTTTATAATCCAGGCAATGATATCCGTTCCACCAGTACTTCCGTTATTGCAGAAGACAATGCCAATACCGAACCCTAACAGACCAGCTCCGATTACACAAGCCATAAAGTCCTGTCCCGGTCCTAAAAGCTGAGGCAGATTACCGTCTTCATCTTTCAATATCGTCTGGAACAACCAAAGCAGAAAAGTCAACATGAAAATAGCATAAACAGTCTTCACACTGAACTTAGGTCCCAGTATCTTCAAAGCAAACCCCATGAAGATAGCATTGATAATGAAATAGGAAACCTGGATTTCTATCCCGGTAACGTAATAAATGATAGCAGCGATACCCGTCACACCTCCCGTCGTAATCTGATAAGGGAGCATAAAAGCCGCCCATCCGATGGAATAACAGATCAGACCGAAAGTGATGGCCAGGTAGTCTCTCGACTCCCGGCCTAATTTTCTTTTCATCAATAATTCCATCTTGTCCGGTTTAAAGAACGATGTTCACGATCTTCTTCGGAACGATGATTACCTTCTTCGGAGTCTTTCCGTCAATCCATTTCTGAGACTGCTCTTCACTCATCACGGCTGCCTGAATAGTTTCATTGTCGGCATCTGCCGGGAATTCCATGGTGAAACGTGCCTTTCCATTAAACGAAATGGTATACTTCACGGTATCTTCTTTCAGGTAGTCTTCGTTATAAGCCGGCCATTGGGCATCGCATACAGTAGTAGCATGTCCGAGGGCTTCCCACAACTCTTCAGCCAAATGTGGAGCAAACGGTGCAAGCAATACCACTAAATCACTCAATACGGCCTTGTTGCGGCACTTCAGGGCAGTCAGTTCGTTCACACAAATCATGAACGCACTGATGGAAGTATTGTAAGAGAAGACTTCAATGTCACCACTTACCTTCTTGATAAGCTTATGGATGGATTTCAGTTCTTCCTTGGTAGGTTCTGCTTCCTGTGGCAGGAATTCTCCGGTACGACCGTAGAACAGGTTCCACAGTTTTTTCAGGAAACGGTGAACACCGTCAATACCGTTGGTATCCCAAGGTTTGGACTGTTCAACCGGTCCCAGGAACATTTCGTACATACGCAGGGTGTCGGCACCATATTTCTCGACAATCATATCCGGATTGACTACGTTGTACATAGACTTACTCATCTTTTCAACAGCCCATCCACAGATATATTTGCCGTCTTCCAGAATGAATTCAGCATTGTTGTACTCCGGACGCCAGTTCTTGAAGGCTTCCACATCCAGTACATCGTTCGATACGATGTTGACATCCACATGCAACGGAGTCACATCGTACTGATCTTTCAGACCGAATGAAACAAAAGTATTAGTATCCTTGATACGATATACAAAATTACTGCGTCCCTGAATCATACCCTGGTTCACCAATTTCTGGAACGGTTCTTCCTTGATGCTTACTCCCAGGTCAAACAGGAACTTGTTCCAGAAACGGGAATAAATCAAGTGACCGGTAGCATGTTCGGTACCACCTACATAAAGGTCTACATTCTGCCAGTAATGGTCAGCCTTTTCAGATACCAGCGCCTTATCGTTATGCGGGTCCATGTAGCGCAAGTAATAAGCCGAAGAACCGGCAAATCCTGGCATGGTATTCAGTTCGAGCGGGAATATGGTTACATTATCTATCTTGGCATTTTCTACCACTTCGCCTTTTTCTACATCCCAGGCCCACTTGGTAGCATGTCCCAATGGAGGTTCACCGGTTTCTGTCGGCAGAAACTTGGCTACTTCGGGCAACTGCAGAGGCAACTTGTTTTCGTCAATCATGTAAGGCATACCGTCCTTATAATAAACCGGGAACGGTTCGCCCCAGTAACGCTGGCGGGAGAAGATAGCATCACGCAGACGATAATTTACTTTCACACGTCCCAATTGATGTTCCTTCACATATTTCTTGGTAGCGGCAATGGCTTCCTTAATGGTCAGTCCGTTCAGATTCAAGTCGCAATACGGAGTGACACCGGCTTTCGGCGAATTGCAAACAATACCTTCCTTGGCATCGAAACTTTCTTCGCTGACATCGCAACCTTCTACCAACGGAATAATCGGCAGATTGAAATGTTTGGCAAACGCATAGTCACGGCTATCGTGAGCAGGAACCGCCATAATAGCACCGGTTCCATATCCAGCCAATACATAATCACTGATCCATACCGGAACAGCATCACCCGTAAACGGATTGATAGCATACGAACCACTGAACACACCAGTTACCCGACGGTCGGAAATACGTTCGCGCTCGGTACGCTTCTTTGTACGGTCCAGATAAGCCTCAACTTCAGCCTTCTGGGCTTCGGTGGTCAGTTGCGGAACCAATTCACTTTCCGGAGCCAACACCATGAAAGTCACACCGAACATCGTATCAGCACGGGTTGTGAAGATAGTAAACTCCAAATCACTGTCCTTTACCTTGAAGCGTACTTCCGTACCTTCGGAACGGCCAATCCAGTTACGCTGTGTTTCTTTCAGTGAATCTGTCCAGTCAATGGTATCCAATCCATCGAGTAAGCGCTGTGCATATGCAGAAACACGCAAGCACCACTGACGCATTTTTTTCTGAACAACCGGATAACCTCCACGTTCGGAAACACCATCTACCACCTCATCGTTCGCCAATACAGTTCCCAGCTGCGGACACCAGTTTACCATGGTTTCACCCAAATAGGCAATCCGGTAATTCATCAAAGTTTCCTGTTTTTCTTTATCAGTCTTAGCATTCCATTCTTCGGCAGTAAAACTCAAATCTTCACTGCAGGCTACGTCCAGTCCCTCGGTACCTTTTTCTTCAAAATGCTTAATCAGTTCACTGATTGGCTCAGCTTTGCCACAAGTATTGCAATAAAAGCTATTGAACATCTTCTGGAATGCCCATTGTGTCCAATGGTAATAATCAGGTTCGCAAGTACGGACTTCACGATCCCAGTCAAAGCTGAAACCAATCTTATCCAACTGCTGACGATAACGGTTGATATTGTTGACAGTAGTGATAGCCGGATGCTGCCCGGTCTGGATAGCATACTGCTCGGCTGGCAGTCCATAAGCATCATAACCCATCGGATTCAGTACATTGAATCCCTGCAAACGCTTATATCGGGCATAGATATCACTGGCAATATATCCAAGCGGATGACCTACGTGCAATCCGGCTCCCGACGGATAAGGGAACATGTTCAATACATAGAACTTTTTCTTCGATTCGTCTTCGACAACTTTATAGGTCTTGTTGTCCACCCATTTCTGCTGCCATTTCTTCTCAATCTCTCTGAAATTATATTCCATAGTGAGGATAAAATTATATTGTTTGATTTTTGTATATACTTTTTCCAAAAGATGTGCAAAGATAGGAAAAGTTAACAGCTTACTGCCTATTTATAAGGTGAAAAATATAGAATCTATAACAAGCAAAGTACCCGACTTCTTTCATGAAAGCCAACAGTGTGGAAAAAACAAGGGAGCTGTACGCGATTTCACATCGCCTGCAGCTCCTTCAACTAAACTAAACTAAACTTAAAAGACAAATAATAATCTCTCTCTTTTGAAAACAGTCTATTTTCTAATCTCTAAAAAACTAATTCTATCAAAAGTACAGTTGACTTTAAACTATCTATAACCCTAAATATATTTACTTCCCTTTGAAGGGAAGGGGGATAAATAACTTGAATGTGAAAAAATAAAGAGACTCCCCCTCCTTCAAAAGAATTGAAAGAACTTCTCCTGCCGGAAACTGACTGGCAGAAACCGGACAAAGAGACTAACGTCTATACGACAAATCAAACGATAATCTTTCTCTGGGAAAAAGCAATGGACCGTCCACTGAAAGACACACGATGAAAAGAAGAACAAGACCATTGCCTGTTCATTTCGGACGATAATACAACTTTTTTATACCAAGAGAAACAATTACTTACGGAGTAGAAAGAAACAGCCCTACCTTGTCTGTTCCAGTATGCCGACAGACCTTGTACAAAGAAATTCTGCGGACGTATAAATACCAATGGATATAAATCTTCCGACCAATTATCAGAACAAATATTTTCCGGAAATTTCTGTACCGGACAATCCAAAGAGCACTGTTCAAACTCGGATATATTATCAAAACAAGTACATGAAGCCTCAGTCTCTGGAAGAACTCCAAAAGCCTGTATTCCATTCAAGCTACAAAGCCCGAATAAAATAACAATGAGTATTTTCATAAACTGATTCATAGTAACTTGCTTTTAAATACAAAACAACCTTAATTTTTATTTGTTCAGCAAACAGAAATATAAAAACATTATTTAACAAAAGAAGTGATTCCCGCAGATGACTCTAACGGAAACCACTTCTTCATAGGCAGTTATCTGCTGCCGGCATTCAGGACTTTCCTGTTCCTTATAAACCCAAATCCTTGAATGTACGCGGTGCAGGTACACCCGGTAACGGTTTGCGGTCTTTCAATTGCTCCAAAACTACCTCAATAGCTTTTTCCAACTGTTGGTCTACACCGGCCTGTTCCTGAATCGGATCATTGTCAAGCAGAATATCAGGGTCTACCCCGTGATTCTCCACAATCCATTGTCCGGTCTTGGCGTCGTAATTGGTAAAGAACGGTACACGAATGTCCGTACCGTCCATGTAAGGCAATGAACCGCTGATACCGACAATTCCTCCCCAGGTACGGGTACCAATGACTGTTCCTAGCTGATTGGCTTTAAAACTCCAAGGGAACAAATCACCGTCTGAAGCCGAATACTTATTGATAAGCAATACTTTCGGTCCGTATTGGGTAGCATCCGGAATCGTTCCGGTCATAGTAGAAGTACGTGACATAGTCATTCTATAAGGCTTACGTAACAAACGTTCGATAATCATTGGTGAAACATTACCTCCACCGTTCGCACGGTCATCAATAATCAAAGCTTCCTTATCCAGTTGCGGATAGAAGTAACGGGCAAACTCATTTAATCCTTCCGGTCCCATATCCGGAATATAGATATAGCCTACCCGACCGTTTGTAGCTTCTTCTACACGTTTCAGATTCTTCTGTACCCAGTTATAATGATACAACGGATATTCATCAGAAATCGGAGTAACCACTACTTTCCGTCCTCCTTTGACAGCCTGCTTGTTAACAGTCAGTTCTGTCAAGACATCGGCTTTACCGACCAACAATTTATAAATGTTATCAACCGATGTAGTCGATACCCCGTCAATAGCTGTGATATAATCTCCTTCCTGAATATCCATTCCCGGCTCTGTAAGCGGTGAACGAAGCTTCTGGCTGTAAGGAGCTCCCGGAATTATCTTCTCAATACGGTAATAACCACTCTTATCACGACTCAGCTCTGCACCAAGCAGGCCCATGGAAATCCGTTTAATCTGTTTATAATCACCCGGATTGACATAGGCATGTCCACAAGCCAGTTCACCAATCATTTCACTGATAATATAATTCAAATCCAACCGTGTCTTAGCATATGGAAGCAGACATTCATATTTTGCCTTGATAGCTTTCCAATCCACACCGTGCATATTCTCCAAATAGAAACCGTCCCGATAAGCCCGCCAAGCCTCATCGAAGATCTGTGCCCATTCCTGAGGATAATCGATAGTTGCCACCATGTCGCTCAAATCGACCGCATCTGTCAGTGCAGTCTTGGTCTTCGGTAATCCAGTTACATACAATGTATTTCCTTTCAGGAACAAAGCTTTCTCCGAACCGGAAGTCACATCCATATAAGCACCTTCAGCAACCAACTCATCCTTCTGTTTGTCTAAATCGAAAGCATGTGTTCCACCGTTTCCCCAATACCAGACAGTTTTCCCATCCGAATAGAAATTTCTATAATTATTGGTTCCTAACGGTAACTTGACGATACGTCCCAACATATCTTCCGTATCAATCCGGACAGTTACCCCTTGCGAAACGGTTGCTTCCTTACCTTCTTTCTTATCGGCCGTTTCTGATTTCTCTTCGCCAACTTTTTCATCTTTCGGCAAGAATGGAGATGGAGTCAATTTTTCAAGCATTACCAAATAGATACCTCCCATACGTGTATAGACATGATTCCATTCCAGACGACCATAAATTGGATTAAAATCACGGTCGGAAGAAAATATCAAGTACTTTCCATCCGTACTGAAAACCGGTTCCGAAGAATTATACCACTTTTCTGTAACGGGATATTCCTTACCCGTCTTCAAATTATATATATAAACGACAGACATCTGATTGGCAGCAGGCTTCGTATAGGTAAGCCACTGGCTATCGGGTGAATAAGAAACATCATAAAACTCACTTTCCGGATTCCGCAGAATTTCCTTCTTCGTTTTTGAAGCGACATCTACTGTTACCACCCGATTCTTACGATCAGTATAAAGAATGGATTTACTGTCCGGACTCCACTGTATACTCCGGATATAGGTATCATTGTCTTTAGTCAACTGAATCGGATCTCCACCTTCAGCAGCCTCCAACCAAACTTCTGTTTCACCGGTACGGTCGGAAATATAAGCGATATATTTACCGTCTGGTGCCCATTCTGCTTCTCGTTCATGCGCTCCTGGTGTACGGGTAATGTCCCGGGTAACCCCTTTCTGTACCGGTACATCGAAAACTTCTCCACGGGTCGTAACGACCACACGCTTACCATCAGCAGAAAGACTGGCAGCTGTCAGGTCATCGCTTACGTGCTTTTGCTCGCTACGTGCATCTACATTATCACTGTTCAAAGTTATGGATATCTTTTCAGATTTCCGGGTCTTCGGATCTAGCTTATACAGATACCCACCTTGCTCGTAAACGATAATCGTACCGTCTGTACTGGGGAATTTCACATCGTAATCGGTATAGTTAGTCACCTTTTCGGTTATTCCCGTCTTCGTATTATACACAAAAAGATTCATTGTCATATCCCGGTCTGAAGCAAAGAAAATTTCCTCACCTATCCACATCGGGAAAATATCCTGGGCTACATTATTGGTAATATTCGTTACTTTCTTGGCCTGACTATCGTAAATCCAAATATCGTCTGCCATACCTCCCCGATAATACTTCCAACTTCGAAACTCACGGAATACCCGGTTATAAGCTAATTTTTTACCATCCGGAGAATAACAGCAGAATCCTCCTTCCGGCAAAGGAAGAGCCTCAGACATTCCTCCATCTTTCGAGACAGTCCATAATTTACCTTCGAATCCGTCACCGATACGATTACGGTATACAATCTGTTTGCCGTCACGTGTCCAGGTCATGGTCACATTGTTCGGTCCCATACGATCTCCTAAATCATCACGACTGTTTGTCGACGTATACGTCAGTCGTTTCGGTTCTCCTCCATCAGCTGATACCAAATAGACTTCAGTATTTCCATCATATTGCCCCGTAAAGGCAATGGATTTTCCATCAGGAGAAAAACGCGGAAAAATTTCATACCCTATATGCGAAGTCAGACGCTGAGCCTCTCCTCCACTCAGTGGTGCCTTGTATAAATCACCGGCATACGTAAATACCACATCTGTTCCATTGGTTGCCGGGAAACGTAGTAAACGGGCCTCGTCAGCCTGTACGGCAGAAAACATACCTGCCGCCAAACTTAAACACACTAATTCCTTTTTCATAATAACATTTATCAACCATTTTATCTATGACAGCACTCATCCGTCGAACAAAAGAGACAATATCCTCCGCAATGTGTACCATCTTCGGAGACAAAGGTAATAATAAGAAAGAAACAACCTATAAAAATATGCGGGTTTCTGTGCTTCAGCACAGAAACCCGCAACCTTTTTTAACTTCAAAAACAAATACCTATACCATGAAAACCTCCAAGAGCATCAAAACAATCCTTAGTTTACAATTGGAAAATCAATAGACTCATTTTCTTCCTTCCAGTCCGCAATGGAATAATTGCCAGAATTTCCATTAACCAGAATCTCTCCAATCATAATATTCAACGTAAGCATTGTATTGGCCGACAAAGTAGAAGACAGATTCTTTGACAATTTATGCACTGTCCCGTCTTTCAATGTAATGAACAGTTCAAGCAAGGGATTCGGACCGGAGGGAAATAACATGACAGTAGGATTACTCATACTGGTACTGTCGGTAGAAAATTCCAAATTAAACTTTACCGTCTTGGTCATGTTACTAGGTTCAGCCGTATAAAAATTCAATTTTTCGGCAATGCTTCCGATACGAGCTTCTATACTTGTCACATCAGGGCTGAAAGACTTTCCTTGCTGCATCTGTGCAATGATTTTCAATCCGGCACCTACATGCGACAAAGTCGCCTGTATATCTTCCTCACCTATCGATACTGTCTTTACTGCATATACTAAATCGTACACAGGCATATATGTACTGTCTTTATTTGCCCTCAAGCTAAAATATTCATCTGAAAGATTCATACCTAATGTCATTCCCGGACTCTTGACTGCCGGCTTGTTATAGATAGGTTCTTCATATTTAGGAGTTCCCCAATATACCATAGTATAAGTACCAAGAGGCAAACTTATATCGCGATTATTGTTACCGTAATCCTGACCATCTATAATTGTGTAATACCCATTAAAAGAAGTCAGTTTTCCGTTGATATAGTTTCCGAAATAAGTTGATTGATTCTGGTTACAAGGATAGACCTCCAGAATACCTGTAAAAGATTTCTGAGCAAACTGATCGGCCACCCGAATATTGATACTAGGAGTTACCAGCGATCTGGCATCGACCTGTGTAGGAGCATTAACATCTTCGTGGTCATCATTACATGCTGAAACAAGTGCCAGAAGGCCCAGGACCCCAAATAAAATTTTCTTCATAATTCCATTGATTTATAATTGGTTATATCTATATAACAAGAAACGGAATTATTTGTTTAGAAAAAAGAGGAATTCATCATATCCATATAAAAAAAGTGCTGTCCATGAGAATTTCTCCCCAAACAGCACCCATATCGTTCAGATATATCCGATACTTAGCGGATAAATTTGGCCCAATCAATCAATCGCATATCACCTTCCTTCAAAAATACTTCATGCATTGCTAATGCAGCCGACAGACAATGTGAAGTCTGTCCTTTGGTAGCAAATCTCAGATAATCCCACAAAATCTGTTTATAATCCGGATGTGCACAGTTCTCGATAATTACTTTAGCCCGTTCCATCGGACTCTTTCCACGTAAATCGGCAATACCTTGTTCAGTAATGATAATGTTGACAGAATGTTCACTATGATCCTGATGAGAAACCATCGGTACAATAGAACTGATACAACCACCCTTTGCTGTAGATGGACAAGAGAAAATAGAAATATAGGCACTGCGGGTAAAGTCGCCCGAACCGCCGATACCGTTCATCATCTTCGTTCCACAGATATGGGTTGAATTCACATTACCATAAATATCAGCTTCAATGGCCGTATTCATGGAAATGACTCCGATACGCCGTACCACTTCCGGACAATTGGAAATTTCAGAAGGACGCAAAACCAATTTATTGATAAAGAAATCCATGTTCTCATAAATATCCTGCAAACAATTATTTGTTACAGACAAAGAACAGGTACTTCCAAATTTAATGCGACCTTCTTTAATCAACTTTATTACCGAATTCTGAATTACCTCCGTATACATCTCAAACGGAGGAATACTGGAATCTTTACCTAAAGCACTCAGAACAGCATTGGCAATGTTACCCACACCAGACTGCAAAGGCAAGAAAGTAGAAGGAATCGTACCTTTCCGCATATCATTAGCCAAAAAAGTAGCTACATTGTGACCGATCTGTTCTGTCACTGCATCGGGTTCACTGAAACCACGTGCCTCATCGGGTAAATTCGTCTCTACGATACCGATGATTTTTGATGGGTCCACTTGAATGTAAGGTAAACCGATACGGTCGCTAGGACGCTCAATCATAAGCGGACGGCGGTAAGGCGGACGTTCCATCTCATACAAATCATGGATACCGATAATACGTTTACTGTGTGCCGCGTTCAGTTCGACAATCACCTTATCTGCCAGGCGGGCTACGGTAGGTGAAATACCTACGCCGGAAGTTAGATAAATACGTCCGTCATCAGTAATTTCACAAGCTTCCATAATCGCTACATTCAGATGTCCCAAAAATCCAGAACGTAATCGCTGTGCGACCTGCGACAAATGAATATCGGTATAACGGATTTCACCCTTATTGACAGCCTTACGGAAATCTGTGTTTGTAGTATACGGAGCTCTGAAAGACATCGCATGAGAACGGGTTAATGCACCGTCACAAGAATCACCGGTAGATGCCCCTGTAATGATACCGACCTGGAAATGTTCACCACGCGCATGTTTTTCTTCCGCCAACTGCGCCAAAGCAGACGTAACGGCTT
>URWP01000068.1 GCA_900551645.1 uncultured Bacteroides sp. | reverse complement strand
GCCAGGTTCATAGCTTCGCTCTTCAGACATACCCCCGGTCCGGAAGTGGTAGTTACAGCAAGAGCACCCGCAAACGAGGCACCTACAGCCGAAGCACATCCAGCAATTTCATCCTCACATTGCACCGTCTTTACACCGAGCGATTTATGTTTTGCCAACTCATGAAGTATATCTGTAGCCGGAGTAATAGGATAGGATCCCAAATATAACTGTAATCCTGCTTTTTCAGCAGCAGCCATCAGCCCGTAGGCTGTAGCCTTGTTACCATTGATATCCATATATCTTCCTGGCCTTTTCTGGTCCTTGCACGGTACACGATAACTCATCGACACAGAAGCATGGGTATTCGCACCAAACTGGTAGCCTGCATAAAGTACCTGCACATTAGCCTCAGCTATCTCAGGTTTCTTGGCAAACTTGTCACGCAACAATTTCTCGCCGACCTTGATATCGCGCTGGAACAACCAGCACACAAGTCCCAAGGCAAACATATTCTTGGTACGCAGGATGGATTTATTATCCAATCCGCTTTCTTTCAAGCATTCCTTACACATTGTTGTGATAGCTGCCTCTACCACTTCGTTCTTGATACCTAATTCCGAGAACGGATTATCTAACTGGAATTTTGCTTTCTCCAGATCACGTTTTGTAAAAGAATCTGTATCAATGATAATAACAGCCTGCGGCTTACAGAACTTATACTGTGTCTTCAAGGCGGCAGGATTCATCGCAACCAGTACATCACATTTATCGCCCGGAGTATAGACTTTACCTGAACCGATATGTACCTGAAAACCGGATACTCCCGTCAACGAACCTTGCGGGGCACGGATATCTGCCGGATAATCCGGGAACGTACTGATATCATTTCCCTCGGTAGCCGAAATATTAGAAAACATATTGCCGGCCAACTGCATGCCATCGCCGGAGTCGCCCGAAAAACGGACTACTACATTATCCAGCTCTTTGACAATCATTTCTTCTGCCATAATATATCATTTAAAGTTCACAAAATCAATGGCTACAAAAATCGTGAAGTTCTGTCAAAAATCAAAATAAAAACGAAAAATTTTATCGTATAAAAACAATCTGTCGAAAATTCTGATACAAAAATATTGTTTATCGCCAAAAAAGGCTTACATTTGCAAAAGCTGCCCTTGTAGTTCAACGGATAGAATAGAAGTTTCCTAAACTTTTGATAGGGGTTCGATTCCCCTCGGGGGTACAATTAATCATTTCTTACATCCCACCCTCTGGTGGGATTTTTTTTACAATTTCCCAACCTCTAATAAAGATTCAAATTCCCTTAAACTAAAGATGGCTGCCTTCCAATAAGACAACCATCTTCAAATATATCTATGTTATATTCTTTTACAGAATCAATCAAGCCTTTGCATCTTCAGCAGGTACAGCTTCACCTTCAGGCAATTTATGCCCCATAGTCAGGTAAGCAACCGGAGCTGCAACGAACAATGAAGATAACGTACCGATCACTACACCCAGAATCATGGCGAAAGCAAAACTACGGATACTGTCACCACCCAGGATAAAGATACTTAACAATACAATCAATGTACTCAATGAAGTATTAATGGTACGGCACAAAGTCGTATTCAAAGAGTCATTAAACAAACGGGTACGGTCACGTTTCGGATACAAATGGAAGAACTCACGCACACGGTCGAAGATAACCACCTTATCGTTGATAGAATAACCGATTGCTGTCAGGATA
This sequence comes from uncultured Bacteroides sp., assembly GCA_900551645.1. Taxonomy (GTDB): domain Bacteria; phylum Bacteroidota; class Bacteroidia; order Bacteroidales; family Bacteroidaceae; genus Phocaeicola. The sequence continues at coordinate 9,790 of URWP01000068.1, read as the reverse complement.
GCACCGATAAATGTCTGGTCAATTTCCAAGGAGAATGGCATCCATCCATAACATAACGAATAAGCACCGATAATCAGGATTGTATCGACAGTCAACGCTACAGTAGCACCGATACTGAAGGCAATGTTACTGAATCGGATCAAGATGTATACACCGATAACAATCAGCGCCAACACAACCGACCAGATAGCAGAAGTCTTGATATCGTCAGCAATACTTGGACCTACTTTCTGTGAACTGATGATAGAACCGCCGGCACGATTATCACGGTCAATAAAGATTTCAAGAGTAGTACCTTCTCCCAACAAGTTACCGTCTTTCAAAGCCTGATACAGGAACTCTTCGATTTCGGCATCGATAGTCGGAGAATCTTCTTCAATACGATAGTTGGTAGTTACACGGATAGTCTTACCATCAGTACCCAAAGCAATAGCCTGGACATTGGCATCACCGACTTTTGGCTGAAGCAGAGCACGGACAGTTTCCGGCTGCACAACCTGTTCAAACTGAACTACAAAGTTACGTCCACCGGTGAAATCAATACTCTGAGCCAAACCACGTGTAAAGAATGAAATGATGCAAACCACAATAATAATGCCCCAGATAGTAAACGCACGTTTGGTTACTCCCATGAAGTTATAGTGTACATTCTGCATCAGGTTCTTCGAAATACCGGTTGTAAAGGTCAGGTTCAACCATTTTTCCTTGTTCATGTAGTGTTCGTAAACCAGACGAGTCAAGAATACGGCAGTAAAGAATGAACAGAGAATACCGATAATCAAAGTAGTAGCAAAACCACGGATAGGACCGGTACCGAAGTTGAACAGGATGATACCTGTCAGGATAGAAGTCAAGTTAGAGTCGAAGATAGCAGAGAACGCGTTGGCATAACCTTCAGACAAAGCTTGTTTGGTTCCCTTACCGGCTCTCAGCTCTTCCTTGGTACGCTCATAAATCAATACGTTCGCATCCACAGCCATACCCAATGACAGTACCATACCGGCGATACCTGACATGGTCAGCGCAGCCTGGAAAGAAGAAAGGATTCCCAATGTAAAGAAGAAGTTGAAAATCAAAGCAATGTTGGCAATCATACCCGGAATCAATCCGTACATCGCACACATATAAATCATCAGGACAATCAAAGCCACGATGAAAGAAACAATACCTTGATTGATAGATTCCTGACCCAGTGACGGACCTACGATGTCTTCCTGTACAATACGGGCTGGAGCCGGCATCTTACCTGATTTCAATACGTTAGCCAAGTCCTTGGTCAATTCCGGAGTAAAGTTACCGGTAATCTGAGAATTACCGCCAGTAATTTCACCGTTTACGCGCGGAGCACTGTATACATATCCATCCAAAACGATGGCAATTTCCCGACCGATATTCTGTTTGGTCAGCTGAGCCCAACGACGAGCACCTTCCGTATTCATTGACATGCTTACACAAGGTTTGTTGAACTGGTCGTATTCATCTCTCGCATCCGTCACGACATCACCTTCCAGCGGAGCACGTCCATTACGTTCAGTAGACTTGATAGCATAAAGTTCGAACATACGTCCGCTCTTATCCATATCAGAAGCCTTCACACCCCACATCAGTTTCAGATCACGCGGCAACAGTTCCTTCACACCCGGCATAGTCAGGATTCGATTGACTGCGGCAGTATCCTGATAATCGGCAAAACCGACGATAGAGCCCACTCCACTCTGATTAAGAGCCAAGTTAGCCAACAACGGATGATCCTTCTTCAACTGTTCCGCATTGGCAGACGACTGAGCAGTTTCTCCTTTCAAGGCAGCAGCCAAGCTGTCTTTGGCAGAAACAGCGGTTGTTTCCTGAGCAACAGCCGCAGAATCTACAGCTACAGAATCAGCAACTGTTCCAGACAAAATATTCTTAGCTTTGGCATCTACATTAGCCAATACCGGAATAATATCTTTAGCTTCGTATGTTTCCCAGAATTCCAGGTTAGCAGAACCCTGTAACAGTTTTCTTACACGTTCCGGTTCCTTGATACCTGGCAGTTCGACCATGATACGCCCCATTTTACCTTCCAGGGTCTGAATATTCGGCTGAGCCACACCGAAACGGTCGATACGTGTACGCAATACATTGTAAGAGTTATCTACAGCAGCTTTTACCTCTTCACGCAATACAGCTTCTACCTGAGCGTCTGTACTACGGGTATTTACTTTATCCTTCAACTGCTGAGTAGCAAACAGTTCAGCTAACTTTCCTTCCGGAGCCTGCTTCTTGTATTCTCTTACGAACAGGGTAACGAAGTCTTCCTGACTGGTAATCTGCTGCTTGGCAGCCTCATCCACTGCTTTGTTAAACGCTTCATCTGTCTTGTGGTCTGCCAGTGTTCTCACAACATCCGGAACAGAAACTTCCAGAATAACGTTCATACCACCTTTCAAATCCAGACCGAGACCGATCTCCATCTCACGACACTGTTTCAGGGTATAAACCCCCAACCAAACCTTCTGATTCTGCATGGAATCGAGGTAGTGTGCCGCTCCCTTCGGGTCTTCGGCCGCCTTATTCATCTGATAGCGGGTCACGAAAGAGAATGAGAGATAAAAGACACACGCAAGGGTCAGCAATACCGCAAAAACCTTTACAAATCCTTTGTTTTGCATGTTACTTTAATTTATTTTTATTTACTTTTTGATTAAATACGTTTATTCAAGGTTGCAAATATAGTTTTTTTTCCTTTTACATACGGAAAGTTTTTTAAATATTTAGGTCTAAATGAGCAAAAAAGCCCTGAAACGGAAAACATTGCAGCCTCCCGAATAGGAATCCACATCTGCAACCTGAATCACGTATACAAATCAAAAATGTGAACAAATCATTTCAAGCCACGATTCTTCAACAGTGGTTCCAGACTCGGTTGGGCCCCACGGAAGGTTTCATACAGCTTCATCGGATCGTCCGAACCACCTTTTTCAAGAATATTCTGACGGAAAGCTTTCGCAGTAGCCGGATCGAAAATACCATGTTCCTTGAAAGCTTCAAACGCATCGGCATCCAGACGTTCTGCCCACAAATAACTGTAATAGCCGGCGTCATAACCACCCATAATGTGACGGAAGTAAGTAGCCCGGTATCGAGGAGCAATCTGCGGAATCAATCCCAGTTTATCCATCAGCTGTTTTTCAAAAGCCACAACATCCAATCCTTCAGTAGTAGTCAGGTTATGGAACTCCATATCCAGCAAAGCGGCTGCCAATAATTCGGTAGTCATAAAGCCCTGATTGAACAATGCCTGATTCTCAATTTTAGCGACCAGTTCATCTGGAATAACTTCACCGGTTTTATAATGACGGGCATATACCTTCAAGACTTCAGGTTCTACGGTCCAGTGTTCCATTATCTGTGAAGGGAGCTCTACAAAATCCTGTGCAACGGCAGTACCTGAAACGCCCTGATATTTACACTGTGACAACATTCCGTGCAAGGCATGACCAAATTCATGGAACATCGTCTTTGCCTCATCAATAGTCAGCAAAGAAGGAGTGTCACCGGCCGGTTTAGTGAAGCTGGCTACATTATAAATTAACGGACGGACTCCTTCTTTCTGCTCGCGGAAGTTACTCATCCAAGCACCACTCTGCTTGCTGGCACGAGGCATGTAATCACAATAGAAAAGTCCCAGGAAAGAACCGTCAGCATCATTAACGATGTATGTCTTCACATCCTTGTTATAGACAGGTACCGTATCGGTCGGTGTCAAAGTGATGCCATACAGCTTATTCACCACATAGAATAATCCTTTCTGCACATCTGCCTGACTGAAATACGGCTTGATTTCATCTTCATTCAAGTTATATTTCTGCTGACGCAATTTTTCAGCATAATACCACCAGTCCCAAGCTTCCAGTTTCTCACCTTTTCCTTCCTTATCCATTATCTGCTGCAATTCTGCTGCTTCTTTCTTGGCATTCTGAATGGAATATCCCCACAAGTTATGCAGGAAATCGAGTACATTTTCCGGAGTTTTCGCCATGTTGTCAGCCAACACATATGCGGCATATGTATCATATCCCATCAATTGGGCTTTCTCGACACGGAGAGTCAGAATTTTCTTCAGAATTTCTTTGTTATCATTTTCATTGTTACGGTTACCCAATGAAGTGTAAGCCTGATAAATCTGTTTACGCAATTCACGGTTCTGAGCATACTGCAACAACGGAGTACGGCTGGATTCCTGCAGCGTAAATACCCATTTTCCTTTTTCACCTTGAGCTTCGGCCTCACTTGCCGCTCCTGCAATAACTGCTTCCGGCAGGCCAGCCAAATCTTCTTTCTTATCGACCACTAATTTGAAAGCATTATTATCAGCCAATACATGATTACTGAACTCAATGGTCAAAGTAGACAGTTCTTTGTTAATCTCACGAAGACGAGCCTGTTTTTCCTTATCCAGAGCAGCTCCTGAACGTTCAAAAGCTTTGCGGTACTTTTCCAACAAATAATGCTGTTCTGTTGTCAGCTGAATAGCACCGGATGCTTCCTGTTCGCAAACCTTGGCCACCCGCTGATAAAGCGCTTCATTCAAATAAATATTATCACTGTGTTCAGACAGCATCGGAGCGATTTTCGATTCCAAAGCCATCAGTTCATCATTCGTATCGGCCGATGTCAACGCAAAGAAAACGCCTGATACACGGTTCAGGATTTCACCGCTGTTGTCTAAAGCCACAATAGTGTTCTCGAAAGTCGGTGCCTCGGGATTCTCTACAATAGCCTTGATCTCTTGATTCTGTTGTTCAATACCTTTCAGGAAAGCCGGTTCATAATCGGTCAGCTGAATCCGGTCAAAGTCAGGAGAGCCATACGGAGACTGAAACTCTGAAAAGAACGGATTCTCCGATTCGGTCGGCTGCTGACTACATGCACATACCATACACGTCATAGCTGCTGCAATTACCAAATTTTTCATAAACTTCTCATTATATTATTATTAAATCATTCATTGCTTTTCTTTTCCAGGAGACACCACAAAGGATAATGGTCAGAAGCCTCTATGGAATTATCCACCTCACATACCAGTACCCGGAACGACGGACTGGCAAAGAGATGATCTATCCGGAAATACAAATGATTCCGATTGTATGAAATCCCGACCCCGGAACCTCTTTCTACAAACGCATCCTGCAACCCTTCTCCAATTACCCGATGTGCATACGACAATGGAGAATCGTTGAAATCGCCACACACTACTGTATACTTATAAGGGTGTTCCTTCACATACTTTGCTACTGAATCGGCCTGAGGAGCCCGAATAGCTACTGCATCCGCCAATTTATGTAACAAGTATTTTCCTCCTTCCTTTACCTTTTCTTCATCCGGTTTCTTCAGCATATCTGTATACACTTCCTTATCGTGAGCATCCAGTTTGTTCGATTCCAAATGATTAATTACCAACAGAAGTGTATCTTGTCCGAACTTCAAACGGAAGGCTCCACTACCATTATTGGCACTTTCATACAAAATACGTTTTGCACTCAGAATTGGGAAACGCGAAAAACATCCTACTCCGTTTCCACCGGAAAACTTCATCTGTTCGGCATAAGGATATACCTTTTTCAATTCTTTTTTCAAGGTCTTATTGTCACAAGGAAACTCTTGTAGACATACAATGTCTGCATCACTCTGAATAACGTAATCCAGGATCGGATTTATATCTTTACCATCTTCATCCTTTTCTGTACGCATACCCAAAGTATTATAAGTCAATACCTTGACAACTTCCCCCTTGGGCTCTGCCGATTTTGTGAACTGCCAGGGTAAATAAGTTGTCAATGCATCCCATCCCAACAGAAAAACACAAAACGGGAACAAAGCATAACGTTTCCTTACCAACAGCCAAAAAATACAGAAGACTGCATTCAAAATCAGGAAAATGGGGAAAAATAATCCGGCACAGGCCCATCGGGGATGATGGACTGGCGAAATATAAGGACTGTAGGCACAGATAAGAAATCCTACGGCTACCAACCCGTTCAACAGAAAGGCCGAAAGCCGGAATACATGACCGACAATCTTCATGACAACTTATTTTTTACTGGCATCGAACAAGCTTTTCTTTTCCTCTTCCGTCAGACTGCCATAACCAGATTTCCGAAGTTTATCCAATATACGGTCTACCTCAGCTGCCTGAGCTTTCTTACGGGCATTGAAATCATAATCCTGCTGACGACCTCCACCATAATGAACCTTCATTTTCGGCTTACGGGGTTTCGGATTCCATCCACCTCCAATGAAATCGATGATCCGATTAATCCAACTGGTAACATCGTGTCCGTGCTGCAATCCCGATGCGAACCACCAGCCAGCCAAAGCCCCTCCCAGATGCGCAATGTGTCCACCGGCATTGTCGGCAGTCAGAAACATCAAATCAAGTACAATCATGAAAAGTGCCATGTATTTCAAACGAACCCCGCCAATAAACAACAACTGTACCTGATAATCCGGTTCACGTACCGCTGTAGCGATTACAATCGCCAATACCGATGCCGATGCACCCAGCAGATAAGAGCCAAATACAGCATCCTCGAAATAAGGAAACACATTGTAAGCCAACATGTACAACAGACCGCCACAAATTCCTCCCAAGACATACAGGCCACGCAGATGTTTGGATGAGAAGATGTTCAGAAACAGACGGCCGAACCAGTACAGCCACAACATATTGAACACCAGATGCAACAGACCTGCATGCATGAACATGTAGGTTATCAGCGACCAAGGTTGGCGGATAAAAGTCGACACCCAGGCTGGAAGCTCCAGCCAATGCAGCCACGCATAGGCATTCCACCGGAACAAGGTCAGAAACAGACTAACCAGCGAGACTAGCAAAAATGCTCCCACATTCAGGAATATCAGCCGGGTTACGATATCACCCTGCCGGAACTTTTGCTGCAAATCAGTAATAAATCCGCCCGTTGCCATTTTTCTTTCTCCAATATAAAATGAGAATCAGACCAAACAACATACCGCCCAAGTGAGCGAAGTGTGCGATGCCGTCACCGCCTGTGATACCCAATACCAACTCCAGCGCCGCATATCCCATCACGAAGTACTTCGCCTTGATAGGAACAGGAAGCGGAAAAACAAACATTTCGCTGTTAGGAAACAACATACCGAAGGCCAACAGAATACCATACACAGCTCCCGACGCACCTACCGTGGTCATCTGATTAAGGTATTCACTCATCGGGATGATACCAAACGGAATCTGTACACTGTCATAATTCGAAAGGACCGTTGCATATTCGATATACTGTACTACTTCCTGTATCAATCCGGCACCGATACCACAAAGCAAATAATACGTCAGGAAACGTTTCGGTCCCCAAACCTGTTCCAATACACGACCGAACATCCAGACAGCAAACATATTGAAAAAGATATGCTGGAAATTGGCATGCAGAAACATGTAGCTGATAAGCTGAGCTACGTTAAAATCGGAAGCTAAAAAGAAATGTAACCCTGCCAAATCGTTGATGTCAATACCGTAACGACGCGCTACAAACATGCCTACAAAACAAAGCACGTTAATAATCAGCAGATTTTTTGTTACTGAAGGAATATTACCCATAGTGAAATATTATTCATAAATTAGCCACAAAAGTACGATTTTATTCGTTTGTCACATAACCTCTTATAGTTTTTTACCACTTTCCTGCTGAAAATACCTGACCTGACTTGGCTGAGAAAGCAGAATACCGTACATTTGTATGACATTTATTATCCCTAAACTCATAAACCTATGAAAGAACAAGCATTTTCTCTATCCGGCCTCCTAGCAGGAGCTGCCATCTGCTTATTCTCTGCCCAAACGACGTATGCTTCCTCTGACTTACCTTATTGGAAAGACATACAGACCGTTTCTGTCAACCGGGAAGCACCCCGTTCCGCCTTCATGACATATGCCAACCGCGAACAGGCCGCCAGCATGAAGTACGAACAAAGCCCGTATTATCAGCTATTGAACGGAACCTGGAAGTTCTATTACGTAGATTCCTACAAGCAATTGCCGGAAAACATTACCAGTACCGCTAATCTGGACGGATGGAAAGACATTCAGGTACCCGGAAACTGGGAAGTACAAGGATTCGGAACCGCCATCTATACCAACCACGGTTACGAATTCCAACCCCGCAATCCGCAGCCTCCAGCTTTACCGGAACAAAATCCGGTAGGTGTATATCGGCGCGAGATCACGGTTCCTGCCGATTGGGACGGCCGTGACATTTACCTGCACATCGCCGGAGCGAAATCAGGCTGTTATGTCTATGTGAACGGAAAAGAAGTGGGATATAACGAAGATTCCAAGAATCCGGCCGAATACCTCATCAACGATTATCTCCAGCCGGGAAAAAATGTACTGACCTTGAAGATTTTCCGCTGGAGTACCGGTTCGTATCTGGAATGTCAGGACTTCTGGCGCATGAGCGGTATCGAACGCGATGTCTTCCTGTATTCCCAGCCCAAAGCGTCGGTCAACGACTTCCGTATCACTTCGACCCTGGATGATGCGTATAAGAACGGTATTTTCCGGTTGGCCATCGACCTGAAGAATCACCAGACCAACACCGCCAACCTGGCCGTATCCTATACATTGGTGGATAAGGACGGAAAAACCGTCAGCGAAAGCGAACAGACCGTCAGCGTTCCTTCGGACAAGCTGAGTACGGTCAGCTTCCAGCAACAATTACCGGACGTACAGACCTGGACTTCCGAAGCGCCGAACCTGTATAAACTCTTCATGACCGTGAAGGAAAACGGAAAAGTGACCGAAGTGATTCCTTATCACGTAGGATTCCGCCGCATCGAAATCAAGGAAATCGACCAAAAAGCCGGAAACGGCAAGAATTATGTGGTATTGCTAGTGAACGGACAGCCTATCAAACTCCGTGGGGTCAATATCCACGAGCACAATCCGGAAACAGGCCATTATGTTCCCGAAGAACTGATGCGGAAAGATTTCGAACTGATGAAACGCCACAACATCAATACCGTCCGTCTCTGCCACTATCCGCAGGACCGCCGTTTCTACGAATTGTGCGACGAATACGGAATCTATGTATACGATGAAGCGAACATTGAAAGCCACGGTATGTATTATGACCTGCGCAAAGGGGGTACGTTGGGAAACAACCCGGAATGGCTGAAACCGCACATGTACCGCACTATCAACATGTTCGAACGCAACAAGAATTATCCGAGTGTAACTTTCTGGTCACTGGGTAACGAAGCCGGAAACGGTTATAACTTCTACCAGACTTACCTGTGGCTGAAAGAAGCCGACAAGGACATCATGAGCCGTCCGGTGAACTACGAACGTGCCCAGTGGGAATGGAACTCGGACATGTATGTACCGCAATATCCGAGTGCAGGCTGGTTGGAACAAATCGGCCAGCGTGGCAGCGACCGTCCGGTAGCTCCTTCGGAATACGCACATGCCATGGGTAACTCTACCGGAAGCCTCTGGGATCAGTGGAAAGCTATCTACAAATATCCAAACTTGCAAGGCGGATATATCTGGGACTGGGTAGACCAGGGCATCCTGACTCACGATGAGAACGGACGTCCGTTCTGGGCATACGGAGGTGATTTCGGTACCAACATGCCGAGCGACGGTAACTTCTGCTGCAACGGTATCGTTTCGCCGGACCGTACTCTGCACCCAGCCATGAACGAAGTGAAATATGCCCATCAGTATGTAGGTTTCGAACCGGTTGATTTGAGCAAAGGTGTATTTAAGGTA
>URWP01000067.1 GCA_900551645.1 uncultured Bacteroides sp. | reverse complement strand
GGCCGTGCTGTAGCCGGCATACACGAAGAAGCTTACGAACAATGAACAACTCAAAAACTAACTTTATATAATGAAAATCCAATTCACCAAAATGCACGGAGCAGGCAACGACTACATTTACGTAAACACGTTGAAGTATCCCGTTGCCAATCCGGAAACACTTTCTATCGCATGGAGCCGCCCACACTTCGGTATCGGCAGCGACGGACTTGTACTGATAGGTCCTTCTGAAAAGGCAGATTTCAGTATGCGCATTTTTAATGCCGACGGTTCGGAAGCTATGATGTGCGGAAACGCCAGCCGTTGCATCGGGAAATACGTATACGAGCACGGACTGACCCAACACACGGAAATCACGCTGGAAACCCTTTCCGGAATCAAGACACTCCACCTGCATGTAGCTGAAGGGAAAGTCAATACCGTTACCGTAGACATGGAACAGCCGTTGCTGGAAAATAAACAACAGTTGGCAACAGCTTCCGGAAGCATGATGGATGGAGAAATCAAAGCCGACGGACAGACATTCAAAGGAACATTCGTCTGCATGGGAAATCCGCATTTCGTCATCTTCGTGCCCGATGTCATGCAGATTCCTCTCACCGAAATCGGTCCGAAACTGGAACATCATCCCCTCTTTCCGGAACGCTGCAACATTGAGTTCGCTCAAATCCGTGAAGATGGAAGTATCCGTATGCGAGTTTGGGAACGGGGCTCCGGCATCACCCTGGCCTGCGGCACAGGTGCCTGTGCTACTGCCGTAGCCGCTTCGGTTACTGGAAGAACCGGACGCAGCAGTGACATTGAGATGGATGGAGGTACTCTGCATATCGAATGGACGGCAGACAACCGCATTCTCATGACCGGGCCTGCTACCACCGTGTTCGATGGAGAAATAACGATTTAAAAACAACCAAAGAAACAGACTTTTATGGCAATAATAAACGAAAATTTTTTGAAATTACCAGGTAGTTACCTGTTCTCGGATATCGCAAAGAAAGTGAATGCATTCAAAATTGCTCATCCCGAAGCCAAACTCATCCGTTTGGGTATAGGCGACGTTACCCGTCCGCTTCCCCCTGCCTGCATCGAAGCCATGCATCGTGCGGTAGACGAGATGGCTCACGCTGAGACTTTTCGGGGCTACGGTCCGGAACAGGGGTACGATTTCCTGATTGAAGCCATCATCGCCAACGATTTTGCTCCCCGCGGTGTCCAGTTAAAAGCATCGGAAGTATTCGTCAGTGATGGAGCAAAAAGCGATACCGGTAATATCGGTGATATCTTACAGGGCTGCAACAGCGTAGCCGTAACAGATCCAGTTTACCCGGTTTATATCGACAGCAACGTGATGAGTGGACGTGCCGGCGACTTGCAGGAAGACGGACGCTGGAGCCGTATCACCTACTTGCCGTGTACAGCAGAGAACGGTTTTATTCCGCAGATTCCGGATATACGCATGGATATGGTATACCTGTGCTACCCGAACAATCCGACCGGTACCACTCTGACGAAAGAACAACTGAAGCAATGGGTGGATTACGCCCTGGCCAACGACAGCCTCATCCTTTTCGACGCTGCCTACGAAGCCTTCATCCGTGAAAACGATGTTCCCCACTCCATCTACGAGATAGAAGGCGCCAAGCAATGTGCCATTGAGTTCCGCAGTTTCTCGAAGACTGCCGGATTCACCGGTGTACGTTGTGGGTATACGGTAGTACCGGAAGAAGTCATGGCTCGGACAAGCAACGGCGAACGTGTTTCGCTGAACAGACTGTGGAACCGTCGCCAGTGTACCAAGTTCAACGGGACAAGCTACGTTACCCAGCGAGCTGCCGAAGCCATTTACAGTCCCGAAGGGAAAAAACAGGTAAAGGAGACTATCGATTATTACCTGGAAAACGCACGCATCATGCGCGAAGGTTTCCAGCCAGCCGGCTTTCAGGTATTCGGCGGTGTAAACTCTCCATATCTGTGGCTGAAGACCCCTCAAGACTGCACTTCCTGGCAGTTCTTCGACCGTCTGCTGAACGATGTCCACGTAGTAGGTACACCGGGCGTAGGCTTTGGCCCCAGCGGAGAAAGCTACCTGCGACTCACAGCCTTCGGTAAACGGGAGGATTGCATTGAAGCGATGAAACGTATCGCTAAATGGGCTAAGTAGATTCTTTTTCTATACAATAGTTTTGCGGTAACCAGCTTCCGGATGAAGGCAGGTTACCGCTTTTTCAATCAACGAAAACATACTTATTCTTTAAGAATATCATGTCGCAACAAATCACCGCAACGAGATTTTACCTCCTGATAAATATACCGACAACGCTGCTCACTCATCCGAATCTTTATACCCACAGCTATCATATCCATCAAAGTAGGATTTCCTTTGGTGTTGACAGAAGTAGCATGTTTGCCATTATATCCTTTCTATGCATAAAGTCAAATCGTAGGCTGGAGCAAGTTCCCATCTCCATTTTCCCTTTCCAATCTGTTTACAGATAAAACTGAAATTCTTGCAATGATCATCCTTATTATCTGTCAAGTAATTGAAGACCATCCGACGATACATTTCCTCCACATCAGCAAGATTTTGAGTCAGGAAACCAGTCAATGCCAACAGGTTACTATAATCCAACACCGGATTAGACAATGATATACACAATGTCCGGAGTCAGAGACAGGACACCTACCGGTATACCGTGATAATTAACAGTCAATTTTTCAATCTTCATCTTGTTTGTACGCTCTTTTCTTGTTACTGTTCTTCCGGATTTGGGTAAGCTCCTCCATCGTATCATATTTCGGTTGCACAAACAGGTTACGGAGTTCTGAAACATATCCCAATGCAATAGCCAGCCCTATCAGATTCTTCAGTGAAATCAATCCCTTCTGTTCAAAACGGACAATATTACTGACAGCTACCCCTGCCTTTGCGGCTACCTCCTCCCGCGTCAGGTTTTTCTCTACTCTCCTACGGCGGAAATCATTGGCAATATCTCGTGAAATATCATCGGGATTATCCAATGTATAGTTATCCAATACCGATAACATATTATCTGTATCTATGGAATTTATAAGAAAACTGTGTATATATTATCAGTTGTAAAGATAAGGATAATTGAGAGATTATCCAAATTTTATCTTGCTGATATTACTTTCTTTTAAAAGCTGTTTAAATGACCTTCAAAATCCATTCGATATCGCCTGAAACAGGGATATCAAGTTCTTTCCATTCTACAAAAGATTCTCCCGATTAGTTTTACGCTTTCACATGCATGTAAAAAAGTGAGGAACAATGATTTATTGTGAATGATGATGTTTCACCGTGAAAGATGATGTTTCACAAACGAGGAATCGCATATTCATGGACAGCCCTGGCACAAATCATGTTGTATCCCTCAAATTGTCCTGTATTTTTAAGAAATACCCGAACTTTAGTTGTCAGAATATCCATATCAATATTCTCCACCTTCTGCTTCACATCAAAAAAAGATTGCTTCATTATCAGATTAACGTTCCGTCTGCTGATACATGTCCCAATATGTTTATATCACGAATCATTTATGAAATCTGTCAACAGCATAGAATAAAAGCATTCACAAAAGACAGCATAATTCAGCCTGTAATATATTCGACTTTCCCATTTTAAAAATCTACGACAAAGTCAGAACTACTACAGGCTGTATAATACGCTACCGCAAACAGTTGTACATACAAATCAATGTACTGGACATTTTATTTGATCCACTAATTTTCCATCAAGATTCATAATTTCAAGAATAAGGCTATCCTGATTTGTTTTTCCTGTCAGAACCATATCATTCGAATTAATTACAATCGGGAAGTTGATGTCATTATTTTTTTCTACAAAAATATATTCATGTAAATGCCCACAAAGCATTACATCTATCTTTGCCTTATTCAATATCGGTACTATTTTAGTGAGCACTTCATAAGGACCATGCCATATCTGTTCTTTAGGAGCAGGTGGCATATGCCCAATTACGACCCTAAATTTAGCCCTTTTAAACTCATCTGATTCTATCGCTTTTTCTAGCCATAAAGCTTGTTCTGATCGATATGCATCGTAATCAGTTATCCCATAATATTCTATGTCTGAATCTGGTTTGTCTTCACCTGTATCCAAAACAATAAAGCAGACAGGACCCTGTGTAAACATGTAATACAAATGAGATTCTTTCGGCGAAAAATAATTTTGAAAAGCAGTAGCAAAAAGTCCTCTCGTTTCATGATTTCCACGTGCATAATACATAGGAATCTCTTTGGCAAACATATCAACAGATGCATCCATAAAGCCCGTAAACAGTTCCTCTTCATTCCTCAAAATAGATAACATATCACCATTGAAGAACACTAAATCCTTATCTCTAATTTTACCTACATTAAACAAGGTAGTCATATCCTTTGTACGGCCATGAATATCATTAACCACTAAAAATGATGTTTCTTTTTTCCTGGCATCGTTAGTTTTAAATACGGGTGGTTCTGATTGCCAGACATCCAGGCCAGTCGTACTACCATACAGTACCTCAACGCCTTTATGATCTAACACTTCTGTCGCATACACCCTATAGCGATAAGATGTACCAGGTTTAAGTCCAGACAGCTTAACACTATGTAACTTAGATGTATTTTTAACTCCATTCGTAGTATCATAATATTTAGGTCTTTCTTTTGCGTAAAAATGTGTCCCGTCATCAGGCAATAATTCTACCCATCCGATAGAAGGTTTATCTGTAAGCCAAACAACAGTTACCTCCGTCTCTTTTAAATTTTGCAGATATGGGCCATGCTGTATTCTAATACTACCATAAACCGATTCTACCAGACAGAAAGCAACGAATAAAAAAACAAAACTTGAAAATATAATTCTTTTCATACAATCCTTTTTTTCATTAGCAGGAAAAAATTCCTGCTAATGAATGAATAAAATATTATAAATCAATAACCTTCATTTTGTTGTAGATTCGGATTCCTATCCAATTCCACTTGAGTAAAAGGCAAATACCTATTATGCTTCTCATATTTCAGCTGTTCCAATCTACGGAATTTTTCATTTTCAGAGGTAGGAAGTTCTATTACAGCTCTACGAGTTGGATCCGGCTCATTCATATCTACAGTTCCAGACATTCGATATAATGTTTTATTCATTATCGTTTCTGCCAATAATCGCCCGTCATTATCTTTCCAACGAAGTAAATCTGCACGCCGCAAACCTTCTCCCGCCAATTCAATACAACGTTCTCTGCGTACCAGTTCACGTAATTTCTCTTGTGTATTATAATTATTACGATTTACCGCTATATGGCCTCTTACAGTACGAATGTTGTCCAAAATATCAAAAACCTCATCAATATTCTCATTCTTTTCAACATTAATCTCAGCTATTGTCAACAAGACCTCTGCATATCTGAATAAGATAGGACATATAGCCGAATTACTCAATGATGGCGAATATTGTGTAGAGGGTAAAACATATTTTGCCCACAATAATCCTGTATGAGAAGCATTAGTAGCGGCATCCATAAAGTCATCGTTAACCTTCCCGTTTATTTCTTTATCCAAGGTATTAAATATTCGTTGTACTCCTGCAGGAGATGTAAAATCCATACCAGGATAAATGACAGTATTATATAAACGTGGATCACGGTCATAAAATGGATGAGTTGGATCATATCCCGAGTCAGCTTCATCTATGGTCTTCCCATTACTCATTTCAAACATATCCACTAAATCCTGTGTTGGGACAAATGAAGCCCAACCTCCATCCTGATTATTAAACAAACGAACTGTATTATCAAAAGCATAAGTATCCTTTACATGCTGCATCGCACAGATTATTTCTTTCGAATTAACTCCTGCCTCGCTAAACATATTCAGAAAATCAGGATCAAGTTCATATTGCTTCAATGCTTGTATCTCCCGAGCAGCCTTCATGGATAAATCCAGATCACCCCAATAAAGTGCAGCCCTCATCTTGATTGCTAAAGCTGTACCTTTTGCTATCCGACCTCTTTCTGCCGGTTTATCATTCAAATCAGCCACAGCCAAATCCAATTCATCATAAACAAACTGCTTGACTTCATCCTCCGAGTTTCTAGGCAACTGAGCATCTTCGGCACGATCCGGAAGATTAGTAATCAAAGGAACTCCACCATACCAGAAATTCATCTGGAAATAACGCCAAGCTCTTATTGTTCTGGCTTGAGCCATCAGATCTCTTTTTTCAGCGTCATTTGTAAAATCAACTTGTCCTGCATTTTCCAATACCAAATTACATCGCCGTATTGTCTCATAACTATAATAATTTACTGTAGAAGTGGAAGATGAAGAACCATTTGATACATTCTTATAATTACTTGATCCCGTAAAACTATAAGAAATATCAGACATACAATCCGCAAAAAACACATCTGTAGATCCTGTTGCAGGATTATTCCAATCCTCATAACAAGCAGTTACCGCACTTTTCACATCAGATTCCGTTTTCCAGAAAGTTGTTGGAGACAACTGATCATTCGGAACCGTATTAAAAAAATCATCACACGCTGTAAATAAGCCTCCCATAAACAATGAAAGAGCCAGATATTGCAAGAGTTTAGTATTCATAGCAAATTAAATTTAGAATGTTAAGTTTATACCTATTGAATGAGTTGAAACTTGCGGATAATGAGAGCCTCTTCCTGAAGGAGCCTCCGGATCAATATCAACAGGTAAACTGTCAAAACAAAAGAGATTTTCTCCAGAATAGTATATTTTGACATTAGTTACACCTAAGCCTTTCAGCCAGCTTTTAGGGAATGTATATCCAAACTGTATGTTTTTCACACGCAAGTAATTAGCAGACTGTATCCAAAAGCTAGAATAGTTACTAGGAGAACTGGCAGATGTTCCACTCAAAGCAACCCTAGGGAAAGACGCATCCTTATTGTCCTCCGACCAGGCATCCAGCCAGGTAGTTGCCGGATGACCATCATCTCCCGAAATCTCTCCATAGACCTCTGTTGTAAAATAACGTTCAACATCTGCAGCTCCCTGAAGTAAAACAGATAAATCAAAATTCTTCCAAGACACACCAACATTGAATCCGAATGTCAGATTCGGAAGTTCTGATCCCGCAACACAACGGTCATCAGAGTTCAATTTTCCATCTCCATTAGCATCTTTATAACGGATATCACCAGCCTTGAATGTTTTTCCAAAAGGATTTCCGTATGTATCGGTAAACTTATCAGCTTCCTCCTGACTCTGGAAAAATCCATCTGCCACATAACCATAAAATGAATTATATGCTTCGCCTACCCTATTGATATAATAATCAGATATTTTATCTCCACCTATACCTAAATCTGTGATCTCATTATGGTTGATGGCAAAATTACCTGATGCATTAAATCTCCAGTCGTTCCACTGCTTATGGAAAGAAGCTGTTATCTCAACGCCATTATTTTTCATCTTACCTACATTATCTTTATATGCCCCAAGTCCAAAGGTTGCAGGTACCAGTACATCCATAATGATATCTTTCGTCAAACGATTATAATATTCAATTGAGAAATCCAAACAAGAGAAAAGACTTGCTTCTAACCCTATACCCCAATTAGTGGTCGTTTCCCAAGATATAGATTCCAGTTTCTGATACTCTTGAGTAATACCAGTATTAGTTATACCCCCAAATGGATAATTTGATCCTATTGCATAAGTAACCATCCAAGGATAAAAATCATCCAAAGCATCCTGATTACCCAGTTGTCCCCAAGAACCACGTATTTTCAAAGACTGCAACCAATCTCTTGTTCCTTCCATAAACGACTCCTCAGAAAGTCTCCATGCAGCAGAAACGGATGGAAAGTATCCCCATCTGTTACTTTTACTGAAACGTGAAGACGCATCTGCACGGAAATTCGCTTCAAACAGATATTTCCCAGCATAATCATAATTTACTCTGGCAAAATAAGACATCATTGCCAAATCCCGCGAAAAGCCTGAATTTTTCTGAGTTGAAGCAGCTCCTGCATCAATATCTGTCAAGTCATTATTAGGAAAGTTCTCGCGTGATGCTCTTGTTTCGTCTTTACTGAATTTTTCAATATGATATCCTAATAATCCTTTCAAATTATGTTGTCCGAAAGAATGTCCATAATTGGCCAACAAATCAAAATTATAACGCTCCCATTGATATATACGCTTATCAATAGAGTTAGGACCATGGTATTTATTCGAATTATATTGTATTTCTTTTACGAAATCCTTATAATCCTGTATATTAGAAATATAAGATCCTTGAGCCGTGAGCTTCAGGTCAGAATAAATATCATAATCAAAAGCTATCGTACCCGAAAAATTCTTATTCTTACGTGAAACAACCTGATCCAGGTCCAACCAGGCAATGGGGTTTCCATCTCCAATAGTTCCATAAGAGCCATCTTCATTTTTATAAGGTATCCACGGAGCTATGCGATTTACCTGACGTATTATCTGATCAGAACCACCACCAACGTAAGAATTGGTCGGATCATCATAATCATTGTGAATAAATGCCATATTAGTTCTCATATTCAAACGATCCGTCATCTTTACATCCAGATTCATACGCAAATTAAATTGTTCTCTATTGCTATGAACCATAATGCCATTCTGATGCTGATAACCAGCAGATGCCATGTATTTGACATTCTGACTTCCACCAGAAATGTTTATATTATGCTTATGTATGAAACCATTACCTTGAAATGCCAGATCATTCCAATCAGTATTAGGATGGCCATATGAGTCTGTTCCATCACGGAACAATTGAATATCTGTTTCGGTGAAACGTGGATTCTTGTTATCGTCTTCCAAAGCCTTATTATATAATATAGCGGCATCAGCAGAATTAACCCGTTCAATTGTTCCCGTAGGCTTTTGCCAACCAAAGTTTCCACTATAACTAACTGTCGGTTTTCCCTCTTTTCCACGTTTAGTTGTTATCAGGATAACTCCATTGGCAGCTTTTGAACCATATATGGCAGCCGACGCTGCATCTTTTAAGACAGAGATTGATTCTATATCATTAGGATCTATCGAATTCATGGTTTCTGTTTCAATGCCATCCACCAGAATATAAGGATCAGAATTATTCAAGGTACCTGTACCCCGAACTCTGATAGAACCCGCATCTTGTCCAGGTCTACCTTCACCCGAAGTAATAGTCATACCCGGAACAGCTCCTTGAATAGCTGCCGTTACGTTAGTCACAGGACGTTCCATCAAATCTTCATGCCCCACCGTAGCAACAGAACCTGTCAGGTTAATCTTTTTCTGGGAGCCATAACCTACAACTACAACCTCCTCAAGCACCTCCGTATCTTCCTTTAAGGTAACAAGCTGTTCTTTGCCTGGAACAGCATTGAAGGACTGCTCCTTATATCCGATATAAGATACCTTCACTACTGCATTCTCAGATACATCCAAAGAAAAGTTTCCGTCGAAATCTGTTATCGTACCATTAGTTGTACCTTTCTCAATGACAGTAGCACCAATGATAGGATCACCTTTCGCATCGAGAATACGTCCCTTAATCTTTCCTGTTTTCCCCTGAGGAAAAGTAGCTGAAGCCGACCTTTTCTTCAGAACAATCTTTTTGCCCTGAATCTCATAATCTATACCTTCCTGTCCTTTTAATATCTGTCTTACAACTTCTTCTATGGTCGCATTCTTAGCAGATACAGATACACGTTGTTTAGTATTGATATCATTCGATGAAAAGACGAACGAGTAGCCCGAAGTCTTCTTCAACTGTTCTATCGCTTCTTTGACTGTTACATTCTTGATTTCCAATGAAATATCCTGCGCAAAGACCGATAGGTTAAAGCAAAGCGCTGCCGAGGCTATTAACATAGCCTTATTGAAACATCTCATAATAAGTCTGATTTTAAATTAAATAACTCGAATAAATTGGTTTGAGATTATAGATTCGCTACTTTTGCCGAATCTAACAAGAATAAAGGTGTCTTTCATTAGGTATCTGATTCTCAGCACTGAAGGATGTGGCCGCATCCTCCAGTGTTTTTTTGATACCCAGACTGCTTAACCGGATAATAGTGTTGTCATAGGCTTAATAATAGGGTTAATTTAAGGTTTTACATTTTGTTGACTGAATCACACTTAATCAATATATTTTATACCTATTGTTTTCGTACTTATAATTCATCCTGTTGGTAGAAGAAATTGTTCCGAGTACCTGTTCTATCGTATTTCCTGTAATACTGAAACTTCCGTAAAAACGTCTGTCTTTCAATGAATCAGCTACCTCTATTTCAACTCCGAAAGCCCTTTGTAACTGTTTGGCTATATCCTCAAGCAGAATCTCATCAAAATAAAGTTCATTCTTTGTCCAAAGATTAGACTTATCTGCTTTCATTTTCAGTTTCTTCATATCTCCGGTGGATTTACTTAATACAGCCTTTTCATCAGGCAAGAGGTATATATCTTCTGCATCCTTCATTTCATTATGCAGTTTCACTTTCCCCTCCATCAGATTTACCACAACCTCTTTATCATCAGTATAATTACGGAAATTGAATTTAGTTCCAAGAACCTCCAGATGAAGTTCTTTCGTACTGATTTCAAAAGGTATATCTTTATTCTTTGTAACTTCAAAATATCCTTCTCCATCCAAGTTCAGATGTCTGTCATCCACTCCAAAACCTTGAGAATATGTTATCTTTGAACCGGCATTCAGCCAAACCATTGTTCCATCGGGCAGATATAACTTCGTACATGCGCCTAAAGGGGCTTCTACTACAATATCCGAGAAACCCTGTTTAATTGTCTTTACCCCTCCCCAATATCCCAAAAATGGAAGGATAATAATCAATATTATTGCAGCTATACGATAAACAATCTTCCAAGAAGAACCGTTTCCGTTGATACTTATCCTCTTTCTGGATGTCAATTCAGTTCCTTCAATCCGTTTCTGGAATCTCAAAAAAGCCTCTTCCGTATTAAAGGTACTTTCTGAACCGATAACTCCAGATGAAAACCATATCTCCATTTGATTACGCACATAACGAATATTCTCAGGAGATTCTTTACACCATTCGTCAAGTTCTCTGAGTGATTTATTGTCTATTTTACCAGACAGGTATGATAAAATCAGATTATCTATCTCTCTATGTTTATCTTCAGTCTGCATTTGATTTATGTGGTTTCTAAAGGTAAGACAAAATAAAGACAAAAGCGGGTAGTGGAAATCTTACTTTTTTTTAATTTCCCATGAAAATATAAGCCAAGATTATTTTCAAATAATCAGACAGATGACTGTTGATATAAGCTAAAGCGTTTTTAATGTGATACTTGACTGTGTTTACCGAGATATTCAATTCTTCGGCTATTTCTTCATATTTTTTCTGTTCAAAACGACTTTTTTTAAATACCCGCCTGCATTCTTCAGGCAATGACTCTCTTTTGTTATCCGAAATTTCGGATAACAAGAGTTATCCAAACCCCAGCATTATCCTAAAAATACAGTTTTTTATTCTGTAAATCA
>URWP01000066.1 GCA_900551645.1 uncultured Bacteroides sp. | reverse complement strand
CCCCTTTCAAGAATGAAAATCTTGCGTCCTAACCGATAGACGAACGGGCCATCCTTTGATTGTGTTGAGGTGTTTCTCAATCACGGGTGCAAAGGTACGCATTATTTTTGAATCTGCAAGTGTTTTACAAAAAAAATCGCAGAAAAATGTCGAAAAAGTGTGTTTTTAGGCATTCCCGGGTTTTAAAGCAGGAGTTTTTACTCGTTATGAAGAGGAATTTCTTCTTTACTTGTTTCGTGAAGTCTGTCTTCCCAAAGATACTTTTGAGTTTCTTTTACCGCTACTCCAGATAAGAATAGCAGTGAAATCAGATTCGGAATAGCCATTAATGCATTTACGCTGTCTGCAATGTTCCATACAACCTGCAGGTTCATGATGGAACCAAGATAAACACAGATAATCCAAATGATACGGTAAGGCTTTACCCATTTTTTGCCTCCTAGATATTCGATGGCTTTGCCCGAATAGTAAGTCCATCCTAAAATGGTAGAAAAGGCAAAAGTAAGGATGCCTACAGCCAGAATAGTGGTACCGATATAAGGAATCTTTCCGAATGCCGCTTTGGTAAGGGTTCCTCCTTGTGTGTAATCGATATCAGGGAAAGCCAGTACACTGCTGACAAGTACCAGCCCGGTTAATGCACAAATGACAACTGTGTCCCAAAAAGTACCTGTAGACGATACTAAGGCTTGACGGACTGGATTGCGTGTCTGGGCTGCTGCAGCTACGATAGGGGCAGAACCTAATCCGGATTCGTTTGAGAATAATCCGCGTGCTATTCCATAACGGGCTGCCATCATTACTGTGGTTCCTAGGAAACCGCCTCCAGCTGCGTGGGGGGTGAAAGCAGAGCTTATAATTAATTGGAAAGATTCTCCTAGAAATGCACGGTTTGCGAACAGAATATAGATACAGCCGGCAATGTAGAATAGTGCCATAAGTGGTACCAAAGCCATGCATACACGGGCAATGCCTTTTACTCCAAAAAAAATAACCAAGGCCGTCAGTATAGCTATGACAGTTCCTGTTATATGTACATTGATGCCATAGGTTTCATTCATCAATAGTGAAATGGAATTAGCCTGTACGGTGTTTCCGATTCCGAAAGCTGCCAGTGCTGTAAAAATGCAGAATAAAATTCCCAACCATTTCTGTTTGAGTCCTCGTTCCAACGCATACATTGGTCCTCCTAACATTTCTCCGGATGAGGTCTTGATACGGTATTTGATAGCCAATAGTCCCTCGGTATATTTGGTAGCGATACCGAATACACCAGTCAGCCAACACCAAAAGACGGCACCGGGGCCTCCGAAAGCAACAGCAGTGGCTACACCGATTATGTTTCCTGTGCCAATTGTGGCTGCTAAAGAGGTAGTCAGTGCTCCGAATTGGCTGACATCTCCTTCTGATTCGTTGTCCTTTTGAATAGAAAGCCGGATGGCTGTAAGAATTTTTCGTTGAGGAAAGCGTAGGCGGATAGTCAGAAACAGATGTGTTCCCAGTAGAAGAATAATCATTGGCCAGCCCCATAAGAAATTACTGATGCTCGCGGTAATTTGTTCCAATTGTTCCATGGTTGTTACTCGTTTATGTATTTGTGGATTGTTGACAATGAAAAGGCTGCTTCCGGAGAAATCATTTTCACAGAAGCAGCCTTTTTATAAATAGGACGTGATATTCCTGTAGAGGTTAGTCTATATTTACCTGAGGAACATCTTCCAGATTATGGTTGATTTCTTCGTCACTTAATGTATAATTGTTCAAATTGCCTGACAAATATTGGTCGTACGCAGTCATGTCAATCAGACCGTGTCCGGACAGATTGAACAAGATAACTTTTTCTTCACCTGTTTCGATGCATTTTTTGGCTTCACGAATAGTAGCAGCAATTGCATGGCAGGATTCTGGAGCAGGGATGATACCTTCTGATTTTGCAAACAGGATACCTGCTTCGAATGTTTCCAACTGTGGAATATCTACTGCTTCCATCAGTTTGTCTTTCAACAGTTGTGAAACGATGACACCTGCACCGTGGTAACGCAGACCACCGGCATGGATATTGGCTGGCCTGAAATTATGTCCTAATGTAAACATCGGAAGCAATGGAGTATATCCAGCTTCATCGCCGAAGTCGTATTCGAATTTACCGCGGGTCAGTTTCGGGCAGGAAGCCGGTTCTGCAGCAATATATCGTGTCTGTTTTCCTTCCAGAATAGTATGTCTCATGAACGGAAAGCTGATGCCGCCGAAGTTGGAACCTCCTCCAAAGCATCCGATAATCATGTCAGGATATTCTCCAGCCATTTCCATTTGTTTTTCGGCTTCTAGGCCAATGATGGTCTGATGTAAGGTGACATGACTCAATACTGATCCTAGGGTATATTTACAGTTTGGGGTTGTGCGTGCCAGTTCGATGGCTTCCGAGATGGCTGTACCCAATGAACCTTGGTGGTTAGGATATTTGGTCAGGATATCTTTACCGGCACGAGTAGACATGGATGGTGATGCTGTAACCTGTGCACCGAATGTTTGCATGATACTACGGCGGTAAGGTTTCTGCTCATAACTGATCTTTACCTGATAGACAGCGGCTTCCAGACCGAATACCTTGGCTGCGTATGACAAGGCTGCTCCCCATTGTCCGGCACCGGTCTCAGTCGTGATGTTAGTAACTCCTTCCTGTTTACAGTAATAGGCTTGTGCCAAGGCTGAATTCAACTTGTGTGAACCGATAGGGCTGACACTTTCGTTTTTGAAATAGATGTGTGCCGGGGTTCCCAAAGCTTTTTCCAGTCCATAAGCACGTACCAAAGGGGTACTTCGGTAGTATTTGTACATTTCACGTACATCTTCCGGTATTTCTATCCATGTATTGGTCTGGTCCAGTTCCTGATGGCAGAGTTCTTTTGCAAAGATAGGATAGAGGTCTTCGGGCTTCAGCGGCTGGCGTGTAGCCGGATTTAACGGCGGAAGCGGTTTGTTTTTCATGTCAGCCTGGATATTGTACCAGTATTTAGGAATCTCATCCTCGGGAAGGATGAATCTTTTCTGTTTATTGTTCATATCTGCTTACAAATTTAAGATTTTTGCCAAAAGTAACTAATTAAATGATACCTGCCAACTAATTTTCGTAAATTTTGTTTAGTGCTATATAGAAGTTGGCATAGGGAATGCCGCCTCTATTCAGAAAGTTTATTTCAAGAAAGCAATATAGCGTATGATTTTTTGATAAATTTGAATGTTTTTTTAATGTAAAGATTTTATGGACTATTGGGACAGATTGTTTCTTTATCGTCAGAAACATTTTTTGCCGAAAGTACATCAGCTGGTGGCGTGGATGATGGGAATTACTTATATAAGTGCGTTCGCATTCATTCTGACTGTTGTGTATGAATATGGATTCATGATTTCGCCGGAAGAACGGTCAGGGGTGGAAGTTATCTACCGTGCCGTATGGGTTGTCATGCTGATATGTACGACTGTACAGATTATTTTCCGTGAGGATGGTGCTTCCTATAAGTTTACCGCCTGGACTTGGATATTGGATATTCTGCTGTATCTGACATTGGTTCCTGTTATTTTTCATCGGCCAGAGCATGGCGGAGGGGTAGAATGGGTATGGACAGTTCTTCACAGTTCTTATTATCGGAACGGCATCTTGCTGCTGTTATCATTATCTCAGTTGTCTAGTAGCCTGGTCCGTCTGTTAGGGCGTCGTACCAATCCATCATTGATTCTGGCTTCCAGTTTCTTTTTCTTTATTCTGATTGGAGCCGGTTTATTGATGTTGCCTCGGGCAACTTATCACGGTATTGCCTGGATTGATGCTTTGTTTACGGCTACAAGTGCTACTTGTGTGACGGGATTGGTTACGGTAGATGTACCCAGTACCTTTACGCTGGAAGGTCAGATAATTATTATTCTGTTGATTCAGATTGGTGGGTTAGGAGTGATGACCTTAACCAGTTTCTTCGCCATGTTTTTTATGGGGAATACCTCCCTCTACAATCAGTTGGTGGTGGGTGATATGATTAGTTCTAATTCCTTGAATTCGCTACTTTCAACTTTATTGTACATTTTAGGTTTTACATTGGTCATTGAGGGGGTTGGAATGTTACTTATCTGGTGGAATATCCACGGTACATTGGATATGTCTTTACGTGAGGAACTGTATTTTTCGGCATTTCATTCTGTTTCCGCATTCTGTAATGCCGGATTTTCCACACTCCCCGGAGGTATGGGGAATCCGATGGTGATGCAGAACCATAATTTGCTGTATATTATCTTAGGGTTGCTGATTGCCTTAGGAGGTATCGGTTTCCCTATTTTGGTAAATTTTTATGAAACCTTGTCCTATCATGTCGGTTATCTGAGGTGGAAAATTCTGCGTCCTTCACGTCATTTTGCCAAGAAGGTGCATTTGTATAACCTGAATACCAAAATTGTACTCATTATGACAGTTTTGCTGTTGGTGATAGGGACGGTTGTCATTGCCGTATTCGAATGGAATCATGCTTTTGCCGGAATGCCTGTTGTCGATAAATGGGTACACGCTTTCTTCAATTCGTCTTGTCCGCGTACTGCCGGTTTTGCCAGTGTGGGATTGACAACTCTTTCCAAGCAGACTTTACTGCTGATGTTGGTGCTGATGATGATTGGTGGTGGTACGCAGTCTACAGCCGGTGGATTGAAAATCAATGTCTTTGCAGTGATACTAATCAATTTGTGGGCAGTTATCCGCGGGTCGGAACATACGGTGATACTGAAGCGTGAATTATCTATGGATTCTATCCGCCGTTCTCATGCGGCACTCATTTCTTATCTGCTTATCGTGTTCATTGGTATTTTTGTCATGAGTATCTGCGAGCCTCAGGCTTCAATTATGGCGGTTACCTTTGAATGCTTTTCGGCGTTGAGTACCGTAGGCTCTAGTCTGGACTTGAGCCCTACATTGAGTAATGCTGGGAAGGTTATTGATATCCTGTTGATGTTCATAGGTCGTGTAGGTACTTTTACGTTGATAGCCGGACTGGTGAAGCAGGAAAAGAAACGGAATTATAAATATCCAAGTGACAATATAATTATCAACTGATTATGAAATATCTGATTATTGGTTTAGGAAATTATGGCGGTGTACTTGCCGAAGAACTTACTGCGCTGGGGCATGAGGTGGTGGGAGTAGACCAAAACGAGCTGCATGTAGACCGCTTGAAAGATAAGATGGCAGTCTCTTTTGTGATAGATGCAACGGATGAAATGGCGCTGCAAGTGCTTCCGTTAAAAACCGTCGATGTGGTGATTGTAGCTATCGGCGAAAATTTTGGAGCCTCTATACGGGTAGTTTCTCTACTCCGTAAATATCAGGTGAAGCATATTTATGCCCGCGCCGTGGATGATGTACACAAGACAGTACTCGAAGCTTTTTCTCTTGATCGCATTTTGACTCCTGAAAAGGATGCGGCACGTATGTTGGTACAGTTGTTGGAATTGAATTCGGAGGTAGAGCCTTTCCAAATCGATGAAGAACATTTCGTTTTCAAGTTCAATCTGCCGGAAAAACTGGTGGGGTATCATATCAACGAATTGAATCTGGAGCAGGAATTCGACTTGAAAATTATTGCTTTGATTCGTGGAAACCAAGTACAGAACTGCCTGGGAGTTTCAGTCTTGGAGCGTGGGGTTGCCAATGTATTTCCGGAAGATTATGAACTTACGAATGCGGATGGTCTGGTATGTTATGGATTATATACCAGATTCATCCAGTTCTGGAAATCTATCCGGTAAGAGGAAGCTCTGGATATTTCCAGGGTGTATATTGCTTTTCGGTACATAGGTTTATGTCGTTAGTGTAATGATGGCTAAATTTTTAAAGATGAAGTTATTGGAAGCCGTTAGACAAAATATTGTTGAAATTTTTGGACACATATTAATTAAATAAAGTTTAGAATGGATTGATTATTCATTGGAATCTTCTATCTTTACAAAAACAATGTATTATGATAAAAAAGCAACAGCCGACTAAAATGCTTTCGCCCGAGCTGTATATTCGGCAGAAAGCTCGTACGTTACCTATTGGTGATTGTTATATTACTAGTGATTGGCAAAAAAAAGGAATAGCCCTTGTTCTGGTTACCAGATGTCATATCAAAGGAACCTATACCCTTGGCTTTTTTCAGGTGGACACGTTTTGTCGGGGGGTGATAGACTGTGATTATCGATTCAGTGTTGATTCGTCAAGCTATAAAGATATAATTCAGCACTTCCTGCAGTTGGAAAATCTGACTAAAGTGAATTATGATGAAGCACATAATCTGATTTATGGAGCTGTAGCTTTTGCTGAAGAGGGAGGGATAAAACCGGCTTCCGCTTTTGGATTGGTGCAGTATATCTTGGAGGAGGATACTGATGAGGTACCATTGATTGATTATGAATTCGGAATGAACGGACAACACTTGTTGGTCGCTAATGATTATTTGGAACTGACTACGTATTACTCCCAGTTAAAGAAAGCTTTAGGAGACGATTTTCTGTATGTGTTGCCAGATATGAAAGAGCCCCGGAGGGCCAGTGAGTATGTTCCTTCTGAAATGAAGGAGACTTTGGACCATGTTTGGGAGCAATTGAGTCAAACCCCCAATGTACCAGAGGAGACTTATTCTTATCAGCATCCGAATTATCCATCTGAACCTGTAGTAAAGAATCAATGGTTGTTACAGGTATTGTATAATTCCGATTATACAGACTGTTTACCTGTAGAGCAGATAAGACGAATTCTGGAATTACCCCATGATGAATTGAGGACAGACCTGGAGCAGATTATGCTTTTTGAGACAGGTTGTACCTGTAATGAAATCAGCAGTGAGCGTTGGGAGAAAATGAATAATTCTGTACTGATACACTGTATCTTGTTATTGGGGGAATTAGGATATCCTGATTCTTTGATGGCAGTACTGGAGACACTTCATCAGAATAGTTCATACTATGATTATCATTTCGGTGATTATTTGGAAGAAGTATATGTACCTACTCTTTATTTGTTGGGGAAGAATCGGTTGGGCGATTTGATGAGTTACATGCAGACACCGGGGTTGTATACATACGCGCGCTTATGTGTTACATCGGCCGTTGCTCAGATTGTTTTCCGTCAGCCAGAACGTCGTGAGGAAGTTATCGAATGGTTCCGCCAGCTACTGAGGTTTTATGATGGAAAATTGGAGGAGCGTTTCTGTTGTGACGGGACGCTTATCGGACTGATTGCCGCTACATTGATGGATATCCATGCCGTTGAGCTTCTTCCTGAACTGAAGGTGTTGTTTGATACAGGTTTGGTGGATGAAGGATGTGCCGGTAATTATCAGGAGGTTGAATCGGAAATTGGTATCGGTAACTATCCAAATAAAATTTATCCATTAGCTATTGATGAACGATATGAAGAATTGGTTAAATAAACTCTAGTATTTCTTTTATTGGTTCTTTGTATGTAAGACTTACGTCCTCCATATACGGAATGCATGTCCTGCAGAAGCAGAATGTATGTTCCGCATTTGGAGGATGTTCATTTTATAGGCATCGGTAGGAAAAGTTGATGTATTCTACTCTTCCAAGGTTTTTCTGCATCTTAGGAAATGATTATCTTATTCGTTTTTATGGAAAAACTGGTCTAAACGAGATAAATCTTTGTCGTTTTGTAAAAAACAAAAAGTAAAGTGTTGCGTATCTCAATAATTTTTATTATATTTAAAGCGAGGGTATAATATCCTTCTCGGAATCAATGTTTCACTTAAATCATTAAGGGTATGAAAATCTTGTTTGTTGATCTGGGAAGAGCCGGAAAACTTTTCTCTACAGGGCGTATGTTTGAGGAGAAGCTTCATGAATCATCCTTGAACGATGTGGAAGTAACTACAGCTGATGTGGCTGAATTTGAGTCGCCGGGCGGAAGGCGGCTGGAAGCTGATGGGAAGAGGTTGGCATTGCGTGGCGCAGATGTTATCATCGTTATGGAAAAATGGCAGAAAGAACTGCTGACACGGTTTATGGATTACAAGAACTGGGGAAAGATTCATCTGTTCGGTGATATCTGTAAATTGGGCAAGCCTGAAGGAATGCCATCGTGCGATGTAGATTTCGTTTATCGCAGTGACAACGAAAAAATGAGTGATGTCTGCAGTCTCTTGATTGAAAAAGTGAAGAAGTTCTTCAAGGGAGAGGATGGCACTGTGAGTGGATTAGCTTCTACATAATCGTATAAAAACTGGTAGAAGCGGGATGAGTATTTGGAATGTAAGGTATCAGATTGTTTCCAATATCGTATACCGGAAAAGTTCGTCAAGTAAAGTATTTTTAGTCCGTACCTTTAATAATCTTTATTTTCGTGGATAAATCAGGCTACTTACCCTAAGAAGAGCAAGTAGCCTGATTTTTATGCATGTATGCCGGTGGCATTTCAACATTTTTTCAATTCCTGATAAAGCCGTTGTACTGGGAGGCCCATCACATTAAAATAGGAGCCTTTCATTCCGCAGACACCTATGTAGCCTATCCATTCCTGGATACCGTAGGAACCGGCTTTGTCCATCGGGCGATAAGTACGTACATAATAGTCTATTTCTTCTTCGTTTAGTGTATCGAAAGTGACTTCTGTGGTAGTAGCGAAAGCACGCTGAAAATTGCGGGTACTGATGCATACTCCTGTAATGACTTGGTGTGAACGGCCTGACAGGAGGTGAAGCATGCGTCTGGCGTCTGCGTCATTTTTCGGCTTTCCTAATACTTCACCGTCTATATAAACAATGGTGTCGGCTGTGATTATCAGTTCGTCCGCTTCCATGGACGGTAGGTAGGCTGCAGCCTTTTCACGGGCTATGTACAAGGGAATATCTTCTCCTTTCAATGTATCCGGGTAAGTCTCGTCAATATCCGGGAGCAATTTTACTTCGTAATTGATACCCAGTCCGGAAAGGAGTTCTCTGCGGCGTGGGGAATTTGAGGCCAGCCGGATGCGGTATTTCTGCAGGTTTTCAAGCATAATCTGTTGTATTTTTTAGTTTTATGTATTACCAGCCGAAGGAATCTTCGTGAGACATCCATTTGCCTTGGGCTTTCAGTACCTGTTCTACTACATCGCGTCCGCATCCATAGCCTCCATTTTTGTGTGATATATAAGTACAGATAGCTTTGATTTCTGGAGCGGCATCAGCCGGGCAGCACGGGAGACCTACCAGGCGGAGGACTTCATAGTCGGGGATGTCATCACCCATATAGAGTACCTCTTCTGGTTTCAACTGATATTTTTGTAGCAGTTCGTTGTATTCCTTGGTTTTGACTGCAGCGCCCAAGCATACATCTTTAATGCCCAGGCCTTCGTAGCGCTTACGTACGGCTTCAGTTTTTCCACCGGTAATGATGGCTATGTGAAGACCGCATTTCACGGCAAGCTGTAAGGCATAGCCGTCTTTAATATTGACGGTACGCATGGGTTCTCCGTTCGGATGGAGGACAACAGTTTCTGCGCTCAGCACGCCGTCTACGTCGAAGAAGAGCGCTTTGATTTTGGTCAGGTCGTAATTTATCATAATGTAGGTTATTTTTCGGGTAAATAAGATTGGATATGTTCGCTTAACAGGCGGTAAATGTCTGTCAGGTCAGGAGCTTCTGTTTCCAATAACTGCCGATGGTTTTCCAGAATGTTCCGGTCCTGGCGGCTGGCTGGACCTGTCTGGGCCAGACGTGGTGACAGTTCATGTATCTTTCGGGCGGTTTCGTCTATCAGTGGTAACATGGCTGTGAAAGGAAGGTTGTGGCGGTTGAGCAGCTCCTCGCAGATTGCATACATGTGATTGGTGAAGTTGCAGGCAAACACGGCTCCGATATGGAGGTATTTACGCTGTTCGGATGTAGCTTCGTATACCTTGGGGCTAAGGGAAGAGGCCAGTGTTTTCAGTAGTTGGACATCCGGTGCTTTACAGGCTTCGATGAAAAATGAAACTTGGTGGAAATCCACTTCCCGTTCTTTACTGAAAGTCTGCATGGGGTAGAGTACTCCGTAACGTTCGGCCAGACCTTCCCAGATATTCATCGGGACACTGCCGGCGGTGTGTACAAACAAGGCCTGTGGGTTGACGCTAGTAACAGCTGGAAGCAGGGTAGTAAGGGCGGCATCACTTACCGATACCAAATAAAGGTCTGCTTCTGGGCATAGCTTTTCCAAACTGTTTGTAGCCTGGCTTCCGGTTTTTTCTGCCAGTGTCTGGGCTGCTTCCAATGTCCGGCTGTAAACCTGGAGGATTCGGTATCCGCAGGCAAACAGGGCTGGAGCCAGGTGGGTAGCTACCCGGCCTGCTCCTATCATAACGATGGTAAATGGTGCATTCATATGTCAGCGTGATGAGAAAAAATAAAGCAGGATACCTACCAGCAGTAAGGTTGCAGGTAGCAGGAAAGAGGAAACTTGTCCCAGCAGGGAAACTACCAGACCAATGTTCTGGATGAGCCATAGTCCGGCCAGAATGATACCTACAGACTTGTCAGACTTGAACCACAGAAAGATGACAGCCGCATACAGTAACATCATATCTTTCTGCATCAGCCAGGGTAAACCCAATGAGCCGAAATTCAGCCAGCGGTCGAGCAGATATAATGCCCCCAAGAAAATGAGTAGTCCGGCGGTAGCCTGATAGGTGTCCTTATGATTGGTTGCCTTTGCCACGGTTATTTTCCTCCATATTTATTGATATGTATCTTTTCCCATTGCAGGTGTTTTTCATCGAAAGGTTTCCGTTCCATTCCTTTGTGACCGATGGCAATGATGGAGAGTACCTGTAGTTGCAGAGGAATATCCAGCACTTCGTGTACGTATTCATCGGCTGGGGTATCATCGGCAGTGAATCGCTCGCGTACTTGTATCCAACAGCTTCCAAGTCCCAGGTCTTCAGCCTGAAGCTGGATGTAGATAGAAGCGATGGAAGCGTCTTCTATCCATACATCGCTGGCTAGTGGGTCTGCCAGTACCACTACGGCCAAGGCTGCGTCTTTCAGAAAGTCGGCACCGGCTTTTTTGCAGTGTGACAACTGTTCCAGACATGCTTTGTCGTCTACGGCAATGAATTGCCAGCTGTTGCTCCGTTTGGAGGTAGGAGCCATCAGAGCGGCTTTCAACAGGGAAACCACTTCCTCCTGAGTCAGTTCTTCGGAGGTGAATTTACGCATGCTGCGTCTCGTTCGAATTAAATCACTGAACTTTTCCATGTCTTTTTTCTTTTTCTATGGTACAAATATAGGTTTTCTGAATCAATTGCTCAAAAAAAACTGTAAATTTGCGTATATGCCTTTGAGACTGACTACATACGGTCGTTCGGAAGATATTCCTCCATTGCCGGGAAAGAATGTTTTCCATTCTACGGAACTGTTCCGGGTTTTGGAACAGACGGATGTCTATCGCCCTTTGTTGGCTGTGGCTTACGACGGCGATGAGCCAGTGGGTAAATTGCTTTGTATCATTCGTCGAAAATCACGTTGGTTGCGTATCAGTTATAAGACTTTTTCATACGGTACAGGAGAGTATTTCGGGAAACGCTGGAAGCCGGAAGAGGTATTTGGAGAAATTCTGACTTATCTGACCCGTTATTATGGCGGATATTCCTGGATGGTGGAATTCCGTAATCTGGAGGACTCGTTGTTCGGC
>URWP01000065.1 GCA_900551645.1 uncultured Bacteroides sp. | reverse complement strand
ATACCATATAACCGGCGGACACGGTTACCGGTTCCCTCATTGATTACGGAACGGAGCATAACCACCATCTTGTAGGCACTTGACTCGCTGATGACCTCATCCATTTTCGGGGTGAATGTTGCTACCACGTTTCCTTCGTTATCCTCAATGCGTGTCACAAATAGCGGAGCGGTGCGGATTCCTCGGTTGGCAAAGGCCGTATAGGCACTGACCATTTCTCCGACAGAGATTTCGCAAGGTCCCAGACATAAGGAAACAGTCGGTTGGATATCTTTATTCAATACTCCGAAGGAATGAATCAAGCGTTTCAATTCGTATGGGCTCAACTTGCTCATCAGATAAGCAGAAATCCAGTTGTTTGAATTGGCCAGCCCCCATTTCAGGGTTACCATTTCTCCATAATGTGACCGTGATGAATTTCGGGGTGACCATGCCTTACCGTTTTCATCGTACAGTGTCTGTTCAACGTTTCTTGTCATATCGCATGGAGAGAATCCATTCTCCATAGCTAATGTATACAAGTACGGTTTGATGGTAGAACCTACCTGACGTCGGCCCACCATCGCCATGTCGTACTGGAAATAATTATAGTTAGGTCCTCCTACATAGGCCTTGACA
This sequence comes from uncultured Bacteroides sp., assembly GCA_900551645.1. Lineage (GTDB taxonomy): Bacteria > Bacteroidota > Bacteroidia > Bacteroidales > Bacteroidaceae > Phocaeicola. The sequence goes on along the minus strand of URWP01000065.1, from coordinate 11,145 downwards.
TATCCGGTAATCGGGTCCATCGACATGAATCCGGCACGCAAGAAGTGCTTGTAATACTTAATGGAGTCTAGCGGAGTCATGATGGTATCTTTTTCTCCTTCGTATGAGAACACCTGCATTTCATGCTTGGTATTGAAAGCCTGCATGATTTCACTTTCCGAATATCCGGCTTCCTTCATGGTACGGTATCGGTCACTCTGGTGGATGGAACGATCCAGAATTTTCTGTACCTCTTCTACAGACAGCTGACTGGTGTAGGGAGCCGTCTTACGCCCTTTCTTTTCTTTGAAGAAACGTGGCTGCAGGTATTTGGCTACATGTTCGTATACGGCTTCTTCTGCATAACGCTGCATACGCGAATTGATGGTCGTGTAGATTTTCAGTCCGTCAGTATATACATTATAATGTGAACCGTCCTTTTTTGTATTTTTGTTACACCACCCGTATAAGGGATTTGTTTCCCAGGCGATGGAATCTTCGTAATATTGTTGGGCCTGCCATCCTCTGTAATTGCTCTTGTTCGGCTTCTTGGCGGTCATGATGCCTCGCAGATACTCACGGAAGTAAGTAGCCAGACCGTCTTTATGGTCTACCGGTTGGAATTTCAAGGTCAATGGCAAAGCTTTCAGAGAATCGCATTCGGCCTCTGTCAGATAATTTGCCTTCTGCATCTGGTCAAGTACCACGTTTCTTCTTCCACGGCAACGTTCATTAAAACGGCGCGGATTATAGAGCGAAGGGTTCTTGCACATCCCTATCAGCGTAGCAGCTTCTTCCACTGACAAGTCTTTCGGGTCTTTGCCAAAATAGGTTTTGGCTGCTGTCTTGATTCCAACCGCATTGTTCAGGAAGTCGAACTTATTAAGATACATGGTCAGAATCTCTTCTTTTGTATAATAGCGTTCCAGTTTGACAGCGATAACCCATTCGATAGGCTTCTGCAGCAGACGTTCCATGACGTTGTCGGCTGTAGGTGAATAAAATTGCTTGGCCAGCTGCTGAGTGATAGTACTACCTCCTCCTGCATGCTTTTGCATCAGAATTCCGCGTTTGATGACTGCCCGTGAGAAGGCTCGTATGTCAATACCGGAATGGTCCTTGAACCGGACATCCTCTGTGGCTATCAGTGCTTTTACCAGATTGGGCGATAAATCTTCATAACCTACATATACTCGATTCTCTTTACTCAGCGACCATGTTCCCAGCAGTTGTCCGTCATCCGAAATGATTTGCGTCGCAAATTTCAGATTTGGATTTTCCAATTCCTCAACCGGAGGAACATAACCTATCTTGCCATTTGCAATAGCTGAAAATATGATTGCAATGGCTGCTACAGTGAGGATTAGTAATCCCCATAATACATAGATGAATTTTTTTCTCATGATGAAAAAAGAAATAATACCAATTTCGGTACAAAAGTACAGAAAAACTTTGTATTATCACCCTATTTCAAGAAAGTTCATTTTAAATATTCAGAAAAGGATTGAACTTTTATTTTTTTTATCTACCTTTGAACTCCGGTATAAAAAAACTAATTCAAAAAGACCGTTTGATATGGAAAATAGAAGTTTAGTTACAATTGCCGAACATTCCAAAGAAAAGATTCTCTATTTGTTGGAAATGGCAAGGGAGTTTGAAAAGAAACCTAACCGCCGTCTCTTGGCTGAAAAGGTAGTAGCCACCTTGTTTTTTGAGCCGTCTACACGCACTAGGCTGAGCTTTGAAACAGCAGCAAACCGTTTAGGTGCCAGAGTTATCGGTTTCACCGATCCGAAGGTAACCAGTTCCTCAAAAGGAGAAACACTGAAAGATACCATAATGATGGTAAGTAACTATGCAGATATCATTGTCATGAGGCATTATCTGGAAGGTGCCGCACGATATGCCAGCGAAATAGCCCCTGTTCCTATTGTAAATGCCGGAGACGGTGCCAACCAGCATCCGTCACAGACTATGCTGGACCTCTATTCCATTTATAAAACACAAGGTACGCTGGAAAACTTGAATATCTATCTGGTAGGTGATTTGAAATATGGACGTACCGTACATTCACTGCTGATGGCCATGCGCCACTTCAATCCGACTTTCCATTTTATAGCTCCTGAAGAACTGAAAATGCCGGAAGAATACAAGCTCTACTGCAAAGAACATCATATCCGATATGAAGAACATACGGATTTCAACGAAAACACGATTGCCGATGCTGACATTCTTTATATGACGCGTGTGCAGCGTGAACGTTTCACAGATTTGATGGAATATGAACGGGTAAAAGATGTATACATTCTTCATAATAAGATGTTGGCAAAGACTCGTCCGAATTTGCGTATTCTGCATCCACTGCCTCGCGTAAACGAGATTGCTTATGATGTAGACGATAATCCGAAAGCTTATTATTTCCAACAGGCTCAAAACGGGCTCTATGCCCGCCAGGCTATCCTATGCGACGTATTGGGAATTACATTGGATGAAGTGAAGGCTGATACAGCCCGATAATAAAAGCTAAACAGAATATAATAGATATTATGAGTGATAAAAAAGAATTACAGGTAGCTGCTTTAGAAAACGGCACTGTCATTGATCATATACCTTCTGAGAAACTATTTACAGTCGTATCATTGCTGGATTTACAGCATGAAACGAATAACATTACCATCGGAAATAATTTCGAGAGCAAGAAGCTTGGCAAAAAAGGTATCGTAAAGATTGCCGACCGTTTCTTTTCAGAAGAAGAAATCAGCCGGCTGGCTGTAGTTGCCCCAAACATCCGGTTGAATATCATCCGTAACTACGAGGTTGTCGAAAAGAAACAAGTCGTATTGCCGGATGAACTGAAAGGAATCGTCAAATGCAACAATCCGAAATGTATTACTAACAATGAACCGATGCAGACATGGTTTCATGTAATAGACAAGGAGAAAGGATTGCTGAAATGCCATTACTGCGAAAAGGAGCAGCAGATAGATAACATCAAACTTCTGTAAGCATGAAGCAGGACTGGAAACCTGGAACCATGATTTATCCGCTCCCGGCAGTGTTGGTAAGTTGTGGCAGTTGCGAAGAAGAATATAACATCATTACTGTAGCGTGGGTAGGTACTTTGTGTACCAACCCGCCTATGTGTTATATTTCAGTACGTCCGGAACGTCATTCCTATCCTATCCTGAAAAAGAATATGGAGTTTGTCATTAATCTGACTACGAAAGATATGGCTTTTGCCACCGATTGGTGCGGTGTACGATCCGGAAAAGATTACAACAAGTTTCAGGAAATGGGGCTTACACTAGGTAAAGGCACTATGGTTAAGGCCCCTGTCATCGAAGAATCTCCGCTTTGCATCGAATGCAGGGTGAAAGAAATCGTTTCATTGGGCTCACATGATATGTTTATAGCCGATGTAGTCAATGTAAAGGCAGATACCAGATATTTGGATGATGCCACTGGAAAATTTGATTTGGCTAAATCAAATCTGTTGGTTTATGCTCATGGAGGATATTATGAACTGGGTGAAAAAATCGGCAAGTTCGGCTGGTCTGTAGAAAAGAAAAAGAAATGACAATGAATCGAAAAATCTCCTTGTTCCTGATAGGTTGCCTGTTCCCTGTACCGTTTTTGGCGCAGAAGGCAACAGCTCCCATGCTTACTTTGTCGAAATCACAAAATAAGGTGAATTTGGGAATTAAAGGAGGTTTTAATTCTTCCATGTTCTTTACTGATGAATTCAGAATCGGTTCTGAAACGGTCAGAAATTTACAGAACAATTATAAAGTCGGATATTTCGGCGCCTTTTTCTTGCGTTTTAATTTGAAACGACATCATTTTATCCAACCGGAGTTTTCCTATAACGTTTCGAAAGGAAGTGTTTCAATACAGAACAATATTGAAAATTCAAGTATTCTTCAAGAAGAAGCTTTGATTAAAAATACTATTACTTCAATCAATGTTCCCCTTCTGTATGGATATAAATTTGTTGATGCCGCTCCTTATGGGATGTCTTTTTTCATAGGTCCGCAGGTTGCCTGGACTTGGAAGAAACAGACATCACATGAATTTACCGGTTTCTACCAACAGGATATTTTGGAACAAATCCATCCGCTCAATTATAGTGCCGTAATGGGACTGGCTGTCAATGTCTCAAACATTTTCTTTGATTTCAGGTACGAAATAGGATTACATAATCTGACAAAATCGGTAGTATACAACCAAAGCCAGACAGAGTCGCCATACAATGAGATGGATATTATATTAAGATATCGGAGAAATGTCATGAGCTTCTCTGTAGGAGTCATGTTCTAATTCTAATATAGATTGCGTAACTTTAAAAAGATAATTTCCATGAAAAGAGATGAATTGATTTTTAGTATCATTGAAAAAGAACATCAGCGGCAGTTGAAAGGTATTGAGCTGATTGCTTCAGAAAATTTTGTCAGTGACCAGGTGATGGAAGCTATGGGTTCCTGCCTGACCAACAAATATGCAGAAGGATATCCCGGTAAACGTTATTATGGAGGCTGTGAGGTAGTAGACCAAAGCGAACAGATTGCAATCGACCGTCTGAAGCAGATATTCGGAGCAGAATGGGCAAATGTGCAGCCTCATTCGGGAGCACAGGCTAATGCAGCCGTTTTTCTGGCTGTACTGAATCCGGGTGATAAGTTCATGGGGCTGAATCTGGCTCATGGAGGTCATCTCTCTCACGGTTCTGCAGTTAATACTTCCGGTATCTTGTATACGCCATGTGAATACAACCTGAATAAGGATACTGGTCGTGTGGATTATGACCAAATGGAAGAAATAGCCTTACGTGAACATCCGAAATTGATTGTAGGTGGAGGTTCTGCCTATTCCAGAGAATGGGATTACAAACGCATGCGCGAGATTGCCGATAAGGTAGGTGCTTTGTTAATGATTGACATGGCTCATCCAGCCGGTTTGATAGCTGCCGGTTTGCTGGACAATCCTGTTAAATATGCGCACATAGTTACCTCTACTACTCATAAGACTCTGCGTGGTCCGCGTGGAGGTGTCATCATGATGGGTAAAGACTTCCCTAACCCATGGGGAAAGAAGACTCTGAAGGGTGAAATCAAGATGATGTCTCAACTGCTGGACTCTGCGGTTTTCCCTGGCATCCAAGGTGGTCCGCTGGAACATGTCATTGCAGCCAAAGCTGTTGCTTTTGGAGAATGTTTGCAACCTGAATATAAGGAATATCAGAAGCAGGTAAAGAAGAATGCCGCTGTTCTGGCTCAGGCTTTGATGGACAGAGGATTCACTATCGTGTCAGGAGGTACAGACAATCATTCCATGTTGGTTGATCTTCGCTCGAAATATCCGGATCTGACTGGTAAAGTTGCTGAAAAGGCACTGGTATCTGCTGATATTACGGTCAACAAGAATATGGTACCGTTCGATACCCGTTCTGCTTTCCAGACTTCAGGTATCCGTTTGGGAACACCGGCTATTACCACTCGTGGAGCGAAAGAAGATCTGATGATAGAAATTGCAGAGATGATTGAAACGGTTCTGTCGAATGTAGACAACGAGGAAGTTATTGCTTCGGTGCGTGCCCGTGTAAACGAAACAATGAAGAAATATCCTCTTTTCGCTTATTGATGATTTTAGAAGTTGAATAATAAGGTAGAGCGTCTGTTTTCAGGCGCTCTACTTTGCTTTAAGTGAATGTCTTACTACATTTTGAAGATTTACTACTGAAAATAACACTGGTATAAAGTCCTTTTTTTCTGGTCATTTGCTGACAATTTTATTCTGCCTTCGGTTGTATTTTCTTTTTGTTGTATTTGGAATGAAAAAAATATGTATATTTGTTTTTGAATATCTGTAACAACATAGTATATCAGATTGTTATAAAAGGTGTACAGATTTCAACAGGCTTTCTTCTGCTGAAGAAACACAATAACTATTTAAATAACTAAACAATTAAAAATGAAGAAAATGAACAAAACGAATTCAATGGCTTTCTTGTTAAGCGCATGTTTAGTAATGAGCAGCTGTGGCATGTCGAACACAGCTAAAGGTGGTTTGATAGGTGCTGGTAGCGGCGGTGCATTAGGTGCAATTATTGGTGGTGTGGTAGGACAAGGTAAAGGTGCAGCCATCGGTGCAGCTGTGGGTACAGCTGTAGGTGCAGGTGCAGGCGTATTAATCGGTAAGAAGATGGATAAGGCTGCAGAACAGGCTAAAGAAATTGAAGGAGCACAAGTGGAACAGGTAACAGACAATAATGGTCTCCAAGCTGTAAAGGTTACTTTCGATTCAGGAATTTTGTTCAATACCAGTAGTGCGGTATTGAGTTCGAATGCAAAAGCAGCTTTGAGTAAATTTGCCAATAATGTATTGAAACAGAATCCAGATATGGATGTAAACATCTACGGATATACCGATAATCAGGGCTGGAAGAACTCCACAGCAGAACAGAGTGTGCAGAAAAACCTGAATCTGTCGCAGGAACGTGCACAGAGTGTAGCTAGTTATCTGATGACTTGTGGAGCAAGCAGCAGTCAGATAAAAACAGTAGAAGGTTTGGGTGAATCAAATCCGGTTGCTGATAATAGTACGGCTGCAGGGCGCCAGGAGAACCGCCGCGTAGAGGTTTATATGTATGCAAGTCAGGAAATGATTAAGCAAGCAGAAAACGGAACATTGAACTGATTTCAGAAACTGACCTATCTTTTTATAATCATGTGTCAAAGATATTCCAGTGTCTTTGACACTTTTTATTATCTGTATGTATATTCATTCATTTCTAGTTATGCGAAGAAAATTCTTCAGATTGGTTCGGAATCTGATATTATTTTTTTTCATATCCTCTATTCTGGCTGTTATTGCTTATCGGTTTATACCTGTATACCTTACTCCTTTAATGATTATCCGTACCATCGGACAGGTTATGGACGGTGAAACGGTCAAACTGGAGCATCATTGGGTTCCCAAAGAAAAGATTTCACGTCATTTGCCCATGGCAGTCATTGCTTCAGAGGATAATCGGTTTGCATCACATCACGGATTCGATTTTGTGGAAATCAATAAGGCAATCAAGGAGAACAAGACCCGTAAGAAAGCCAGAGGAGCCAGTACCATTAGTCAACAGACTGCCAAGAATGTATTTCTATGGCCTTCTTCTTCCTGGATTCGTAAAGGATTTGAAGTTTATTTTACAGTACTGATAGAACTGGTATGGGATAAGGAACGAATTATGGAAGTCTATCTGAATTCCATTGAAATGGGGGACGGCATCTACGGAGCCGAAGCTGTGGCTCAGGAACATTTCCAAACAACAGCTTCCAAACTTACCAAAGGCCAGTGTGCATTGATTGCCGCCAGTCTGCCCAATCCTCATAAATTCAATTCTGGAAATCCTAGCAGTTATATGTTCAAGCGCCAGAAGAAAATCATGTATCTGATGCGTTGCGTTCCCGTTTTTCCTCCTAAAGAATAACAATGACCCGTACTCCGGTATGGGTCTTTTTATTCTTTTGATATTCATACAAAGTCATTGGGTCAAGGATAACCTTTCCTTCCTGTGAAGAAGCATGCAGAAGATGAAGCTTCCCTCCTACCCAATAAGCGAAACCTACATGTGTTACATCTAATCCGTTAATGGTTGTTGTCAAGGCCAGAATACTCCCGTTCGTTATGGGTAATTTTTCAGATTGCTTGTTTAACCAGCTTTTAGGAATGTAAGGCATCGTGTATGAATGCCACAATGCTTCCATTTGTTTCACCTGTTTAACAAGTGCCGGATTATTTTTTAATATCGGATAAGCATCCGGATGCCGACTCATGAAATTCAACGTTACCAGACAGGTGTGTTTGCTGATTGTACATGTATATTCTTTTACAATTTTCTTTCGTTCGTTGTCTGCAATCCAGTCGCTGAAATAATGCAGACGAGACAGATATCCGTTCCGTTGTCCGTTTCGGTAACGTATTGCCGTCAGATTTTTTCTGAAGGAATCATAACTGGTCAAATGCTGTTTGTCACATAAGACCAAGGCTGTAACTGTTTCAACAAAAGTAGTACAATCTAATTTATCCAGACAAGCAATCAGATTCTCATCCGGATTCAGAGCGTCCAATGTTCCTGAAACATATGAAGTTCCGATAAACTGCTTTGCAAAAAACAGCACACGACTGCTATCGGCCGATAATGTTTTTGCGGCCTCTAACAGTCGTGTGACTTTTATACTATCTGTTGCCGGTTGTGCCATTACTGCATTCGCAAAGAACAACCCTCCTATTAATCCCCAATAATTAACTGCCATGTTCTTCTGCGTCTCCTTTCAGAATAGGTAATGTGATCCGGTACTTAACGGCTAAAATACGTGTCACAAGTACGACGCTACCTCCAATAATCTGAGAAACACTGGTTTCCATATTCATTTTCAAACAAAGCCAATAAGCGATACCTCCGATGACACATGCCATGGCATATATCTCTTTGCGGAATATCAAAGGAATTTCGTTGATGAACACGTCGCGGATAACACCTCCTGCAGCACCGGTAATACTTCCCATGATGATAGCTACCCAAAAAGGATACCCTAAAGCCAGACTCTTTTCGGCACCAACAATTGTGAACAAAGCCAAACCTACACTGTCAAAGATAAAGAAAGTGTTGTTCAACCGTATGACGTATTTACCGAAAGCAATGACAAAAAACATGGCAATAGCTGTACAGATTAAATAAACAGGTGTAGTCATCCATGCAGGAGTGACGTCTAGTAAAACATCACGGATGGTACCTCCTCCAATGGCGGTCGCCAAACCAACTACATATGCTCCGAACCAATCAAATCGTTTGGCTGAAGCCAAACGGATACCACTGATGGCGAAAGCAAATGTTCCGATAAAATCCAAAATGTCTACAAATGATGGTACTTGAAATAGAATCATTATCTTTTGTTTTATAATAAATAAAAGCGATTAAACTGTTACCAGGTATAGTTCAGACCGAAACTTAGCAATTCTTGTATCTGCAAGTAACTGTCATCAGGCTCTCTCGTTACCCCATCATCAAATCTTCCATGAAAGAAAAATTTGGTAGAAAGATATTTGTTGAAAGTAAATGTAAACGTATTCTCCCATTCAGCCAAAACTTTCTCATAATTCGTAGTGTAAGAAAGACGGGATTCCCACATCAATGTTTCCATCAGTTTCCATTTCCAGGTAGCTTCCAGTTTTGAGCCCCAGACACTTTCCCGTTTATGCCCTTCTTTGATGTTGAACTTAGTTGGATCCAAGCGGTCGTCAGCAATACTATATAAAGTATAGTTAATTGGGTTTATCAATACAGAAACGTTACAGATATTGTCTTTTATATATTTGTAGTCCATACCGAGACCTAAGTTCAATTCGGCCGGTGAAAGGAAACTGGAGACCAGATTGTTCGTATTCGTTTCATAATTTGAGAAGAACTGGGTTTTGAATTCTCCTGAAAGAGTATAATACCAGTTGCTTATAGCCTTATAACCAATTTTGGAACTGATACGAAGCAAGTCATTGTTGGCCTTGTAACTATGTATTGTATCTGATGGGGCTGTAATAAACCCAAGTTTCCATTCTATCTTGTTTTCAATTTGAGTGCGCTGCTTGTCATCGTAATTGGCTTGCCATGTAAATCCGGATAAAAGAGAAACGGTACTTTCACCACCCTTATACCAGTTAGAGGATATATAGTTTTGAGAAAATTGCAGATATCCGTTTCCTCCTTTTGTCCAGAAATTAGGTTTGATAACCAACAGGTCCTTATCCACGACTTGTCCTGAAGGGACGTTCAGCTGAATGAACTTCTTTACTTCCTCTTTTGCAGATTTCTGTTCGACAACCGTAACTTGAGGCACATCCAATGTCTTCAGCTTTTCTTCATTCATTTTTACAAGCTGTGGATAATGAGTATAGAAATAAAGCAACTGGCGGTTAATTCCTTCGTCTATCCGTTTGGATTTTTCCAAATCAGGAACCTTTTCTAGTTCTTTTTCGAACAACGATTGTTTGACAAAAGGGATTTCCGGTTTCCAATCATCTATACTCATCGATTCAGTAATCGGAGCAGAAAAATACGTAGCTGGTATTACCAGTTTATAATAATCCGGATCGGTACGAAGTCCAGTAATAATCAAATAAATATCATCCCAACGTTCCATTGCATCCCGGTACTGTTTACGGAAGCCATTAACCAATCTATAGAATTTAAGCTTTTCTTGTCCTGGCTGGAAAAACGTACCCGGCATAAATTTTGACTCTACTAAAGAGTCATTGACTACCGCAGTTTGAAGCATAGAAGGTACGGCAGCCATACTGTATGTATACCCACTCCCAATTGACAAAACTGACAGTAAAACACCTATTGATCTTTTCATCTTTTCAGTTAATAATTTTACGCAAATGTACAATTTATTTTTCTACTCGGCATAAACTTCAACAAATATTGTTAGGAGAACGATATGAATCTAAATTAGTAGAAATGTTTTGGCCGTTTATTTCATTGTTTTCGGCTTTTTTTATAATTTTGCAACTTCGAAAAGTAGTTGATAATTTTAAACATTCATATTGTGGCAGAAACAAAGTACATTTTCGTGACAGGTGGTGTTGCTTCTTCATTAGGAAAAGGCATCATTTCATCATCTATCGGTAAATTGCTGCAGGCCAGAGGCTACAGCGTAACAATTCAGAAGTTTGACCCTTACATCAACATTGACCCAGGTACATTGAATCCTTATGAACATGGCGAATGCTATGTGACCGTTGACGGACATGAAGCCGATTTGGACCTAGGTCATTACGAACGTTTCTTAGGAATCCAGACTACTAAGGCCAACAACATTACAACAGGCCGTATCTACAAGAGTGTAATAGACAAAGAACGTCATGGTGATTATCTGGGTAAGACAATCCAGATTATTCCTCACATCACTGATGAAATCAAACGTAATGTCAAATTACTTGGGAACAAGTATAAATTTGATTTTGTCATCACTGAAATCGGTGGTACTGTAGGTGATATCGAATCTTTGCCTTATTTGGAAAGTATCCGTCAGTTGAAGTGGGAACTCGGTAGAAATGCCTTGTGTGTCCATCTGACTTATGTACCTTATCTGGCAGCAGCAGGTGAGTTGAAAACCA
>URWP01000064.1 GCA_900551645.1 uncultured Bacteroides sp. | reverse complement strand
AGTTCTGCCTGGATGTCTTGTCCCCGGAATGGGCTTCTACCTCTTCCGCTTCTGTTTCCCCGATGTCCGAAAAGTTCTTCGAAGAAATCGGAGAATCCTTCTGTATTACCGGAGAACCCTTGTCCTCCACCGAAATTGCCGGTGAAATGTTCGCCATCGGTAGAATACCAGTAAGTCTGTTGTCCGTTGCTTCCTTGTTGAGCCCGATAGGCTTGCTGTTGGGCTTCAAACTCATCGGCATGTTTCCAGTGTTCGCCGTAAGCATCGTATTTCTTTCGTTTCTCCGGATCACTCAATACCTCGTTGGCTTCGTTCAGCTGTTGGAATTTTTCCTTGGCTGAAGGGTCGTTCGGATTCAGGTCCGGATGATACTTTCTGGCTAGCTTACGGTATGCTTTCTTGATGTCGTCCTGGGTAGCATTCTTATCTACCCCAAGTACTTTGTAATAGTCTATGTAAGCCATATTGTCTGTTAGTTTTATTTACCGTTTATAACACAAAGAATGTACCATCGGTTGGACAGAACGGAATTATTTTGTATTCTTTTTATACTATTTTATTTTTCGAAATTATTTGTGAAATCCAAACTTCTCGTATCTTTGTCAAGGGGCATGTCTGTTTGTCTCTTTGAATGAATAGACACGTAAATAAACTAGCAAACTGGCAGATGAACAGGAAGAGCAGGATTTCACTGCATGAGGAGACTGTCAGATTGACCTGTGTTTGTCTATATATTTTTGTAATATCAGTTTTTATGAAAAAAATTTTTTATCTGCTGGCTATGGCCGGCCTGGTATGTATGCCTACTTATGCGGAACCCGATAGAGAAGTGACTCTGAAACTGCTTGAAACCAGTGACGTACACGGATGCTATTTCCCGTATGATTTCATTAAACGCAAGCCGATGAGAGGAAGTCTGGCTCGTGTCAGTTCTTTTGTTAAAGAACAGCGTGCAGCGTATGGTGACCACCTTATCTTGATGGATAACGGAGATATCCTGCAGGGACAGCCGGTAGCTTATTATTATAATTTTATAGATACGGTTTCGGTACATGTGAATGCGGCTATGTTGAATTACATGGGTTATGACTTGGCTACTATTGGGAATCATGATGTAGAAACCGGTCACGATGTTTACGATCGCTGGATTGCTCAATGTCACTTCCCGGTGCTGGGAGCGAATATTGTGGACATACGGACGGAAGAGCCTTATCTGAAACCTTATGAGGTGATTGAACGGGATGGGGTAAAGGTTGTTGTGTTGGGAATGATTACCCCGGCTATCCCTTCGTGGCTTCCTGAACAGCTCTGGAAGAATCTGCGTTTTGAAGACATGGAAATCTGTGCCCGCAAATGGGTGGAAGTGATTCGGGAGAAAGAACAACCGGATGTATTGGTGGGATTGTTCCATGCCGGTCCGGAAGGGAACAAGCTGGATGATACCATTGAGAACGGTTCGGCAGAAGTAGCCAGGAATATTCCAGGGTTCGATGTCGTTTTCATGGGACATGATCATACCCGGTATTGCGAAAAAATTGTGAATGTGGCTGGCGATTCAGTTCTGCTGATTAATCCGGCCAACATGGCCCGTACGGTGGCCGATGTGACGGTAAAGGTGGTCAAGAATGAAGGAAAACTGGTCGGAAAGTCTGTCAGTGGGAAGTTGACGGATATGGATACTTATTCAGTGGATGAAGCTTTCATGCAGACATTCGACAGTCAGTATCAGGCTACCGATAGTTTCGTTTCACGGAAAATAGGTAGTATCGACCGGACTATTACGACCAAGGACGCATATTTTGGTCCTTCGGCTTTTATCGATTTGATTCATCAGTTGCAGCTGGATATTACGGGAGCAGATGTATCATTCTGTGCGCCGCTTTCGTTTGCAGCTGAAATTAAGGAAGGCGATATCTATATGAGCGATATGTTCAACCTTTATAAGTATGAGAACATGCTGTATGTGATGAGTCTTTCAGGGCAGGAAATCAAGGACTTCCTGGAGATGTCATATGCTATATGGACCAATCAGATGAAATCTTCCGGAGACCATCTGTTGCTGCTGAACGAGAAAGACAATGGATTCGGTTACTTCAGGAACCCCAGTTTCAATTTCGATTCGGCTGCCGGAATTATCTATACGGTAGATGTGACGAAGCCACAGGGAGAGAAAATTACGATTCTGTCAATGGCTGATGGTACTCCTTTTGACTTGCAGAAACGATATAAAGTCGCGGTCAATTCTTATCGTGGAAACGGTGGTGGTGATTTGTTGACTAAAGGAGCTGGTATTCCGAAGGAAGAACTTTCCAAGCGTATTTTGTCATCTACTGAAAAGGATTTGCGATACTACTTGATGCAGCGGATAGAAGAAGTCAAGGTACTGCATCCGAAACCGCTGAATCAATGGAAGTTTGTTCCGGAGGAATGGACGGTTCCGGCAGCAGCACGTGATTATCGTTTCCTGTTCGATCGTAACAGGAATTAGGTAGGGAAGAAGGGGCTGGCGATGATTACCGGACGTACCGATTGACGAAAGCTTTTACTTTCTGGGTATAGGTTTTCCGTTCATGCAGGTACGAAGTAGCATGGTCAGCTCCTTCCACAATCCAGAGTTCTTTGGGTTGTGGCTTGGAATCGTACAGTTGGTATACCATCCAAGTTGGTACGAAATCGTCTTTGTCACCGTGGATGAAGAACATGGGCTTGTGGCAATGAGTTACTTGTTTTAAGGCAGAGGCTTCCTGGAAGTTCCATCCGTTTTGTAACTGGCAAAGCCAACTGGCGGTGTACAGCAGCGGAAAAGCCGGGAGTCCGAACTGGCTTTTCAGTTCTTTTTGAAACTGGTCCCACACACTGGTGTAACCGCAGTCTTCCACAAAACAATCGATGTACGGTGGTAACTTCTCTCCTGATACCATCATGGTTGTAGCTGCTCCCATGGAGATACCGTGTACAACAGCTTGTAAGGAGTCGCCGAAAAGGGTTGGTGCCGTGTTTATCCATTGGATAATGTCTTTTCGGTCCAGCCATCCCATTTGGAAAGCATCTCCTTCGGTCAGTCCGCTGTAACGGAGATCCGGCAACAGAATATTAAAGTCTAAATCTTTGTTATACAGATAGCCTATATGCAGCATCCGGATAGCATTGTCTGTGTATCCATGTACGATGATAGCGGTCTTACGTGTCGGATGGGAAGCACGGGCATAATAAGCATGCATCCGGATTCCGTCGGAAGCCGTGATGAAAGTGTCTCGAAGAGCATGTTGTTGTTGCAGGCTGTCCAGCCACGGACACAGGTGCGGATAGCGTGCTCGCATGAATTCAAATGAAGTTTCCAGGTCTTTGCCCCGGTTTTCGGGGCGTAGCGAGTAGTCTAGCATGTATAAGCTTCCGCCTATAAGGCTGGCTATCAGTATCAGCACGATTATGCTGATACTGAAGGTCAGTTTCTTTTTCATATAAGATAAAAAGAGATAAATGTTGGTAAGGTGTAATTATCGGTTCCAGATATCCCATGCACCGAAAGCTTGAAGCAAAAGCATTTCCAAGCCGTTTTTGACAATGGCACCTTGGTCACTTCCCTTTTTCATGAACAGAGTAGTGTTCGGGTTATACAGAAGGTCGTACAACAGGTGTTCTGGAGTCAGACATTCATAAGGAATACGTGGAGCTTCATCTGCTTTCGGGTACATACCTACAGGAGTACAGTTGACGATGACCTTGTATTCTTTCATGATTTCTGGAGTCAGATCATCGTAGGTGATGGTATTGTCGTTGCTGCGTGAACGTGATACGAACAATGTTTCCAATCCCAGTTGCTGTAATCCGTAGTGGATGGCTTTCGAAGCTCCTCCTGTTCCTAGAATCAGTGCTTTTTTGTGGTGAGGTTCCAGCAGTGACTCGATGGATTGGGTAAATCCCATAACATCCGAATTGTAACCGATAAGCTTGGTCTTTCCGTGATTACGTTCGATACGGATGACATTAACAGCACCGATAGCAGCTGCTGCTTTGTCCAGCTCATCCAGGTATGAAATGACTTTTTCTTTGTAAGGGATGGTTACGTTCAGGCCCACCAAGTTAGGGTTGCCTGCAATGATACCGGGTAAATCGGAAATGTGGGGGATTTCAAAATTCACATATTCGGCATCAATACCTTCAGAATGGAACTTTTCATTGAAATAGTTTTTGGAGAACGAATGTCCGAGCGGATAACCGATTAAGCCATATTTTTTCATACCAGTCTTCTGTTTTGTTATTTAGTTGCGAAATAAAGTGTGCAGATGCCCAACGTCAGACGTTTGAACTGTACCTGGCTGAATCCGGCTTTCCGAATGATACCTTGCATGACTTCACCTTGCGGAAAAGCTTTGATGGATTGTGGCAGGTAGGTGTAGGCACTGCGATCCTTGGAGAGTAATTTTCCCAAAGTCGGGATGACTATTTTGGAATAAATCGCATAGAGTTGTTTCATTGGAAAGCTTTCCGGTTCGGAAAGTTCCAGAATCACCAGGTGTCCTCCTGGAACCAAAACCCGGTACATTTCTTTCAATCCTTTGTCCAGATCTTCGAAGTTCCGCACACCGAAGGCTACGGTAATGGCGTCGAAGCTGTTGTCTGGAAAACTTAACTGAGTGCAGTCTTCTTTGGCAAACGAGATTTGCTTGTCCAGTTCGGCAGCCTTTACCTTTTCGCGTCCTACATTCATCATTCCTTCCGAAATGTCGATACCTATCAGTTCTTTCGGCTGGAGTGTGCGGCAGGCTTGGATGGCAAAGTCGCCTGTTCCGGTAGCCACGTCCATCATGCGTTGCGGATGGAATGGTTTCAGGCAATGGATGGCTTTTCTTCGCCAGCTTTTGTCAATACCAAGTGAAAGCAGATGGTTTAAGTTATCGTAGGCTGGAGCGATGTTGTCGAACATCTCTTCAACCTGTTTGGCTTTGCTTTCCTCTGTATTATAAGGTTTGATGTTTTCTTGCGGATAGCGGGTCATAGATTTGTAGGAGGTGTTTCCGGCAGGTAAGGTATGAAAGCATCCCCTTTGGAGGATGCTTTCAGTCGGTTTACCTGCTATGTTCAGAATTATTTTGTCAGGTAATCTGTTACGTTCTTTTCGATACGTTCAGCGATGTGTTCAGTATCGGCTTTTACGAAAGACTCACCGGTGATGTGTTCGAAGAGTTCGATGTAACGGTCACTGATAGAATTGACGATTTCAGGAGTCATTTCAGGTACTTTTTGACCTTCCTTGCCTTGGAAGCCGTTAGCCATCAACCATTCGCGTACGAATTCCTTAGACAATTGTTTTTGTGGTTCTTCTTTTTCGAAACGGTCCTGATAGCCTTCTGCATAGAAGTAGCGGCTTGAATCCGGTGTATGGATTTCATCCATCAGGTAAATCTGACCGTTGTGTTTACCGAATTCGTACTTGGTGTCAACCAGAATCAGTCCACGTTCGGCAGCCATCTGAGTACCCCGCTCAAAAAGAGCCAGTGTATATTTTTCGAGTGTTGCATATTCTTCCGGAGTAGCCAGACCTTTTGCTAAAATTTCTTCTTTAGAAATATCTTCATCGTGCATACCCATTTCGGCTTTGGTAGTCGGAGTGATGATTGGAGAGGGGAATTTCTCGTTTTCACGCATTCCTTCCGGCAGGCGTACGCCGCAAATCTCGCGTACACCACTCTTGTAAGCACGCCATGCGCTTCCGCATAAGTAACCACGTACAATCATTTCTACCGGGAAACCTTCGCACATGACACCTACAGTGACCATCGGGTCCGGAGTAGCCAGTTTCCAGTTGGGGCAGATATCTGTAGTAGCGTCCAGAAATTTGGCTGCAATCTGGTTCAGCATTTGTCCTTTGTAAGGAATTCCTTCAGGAAGTACAACATCGAATGCAGAGATGCGGTCTGTTGCGACCATGACCAGTTTTTCATCGTTGATGTTGTAAACATCACGTACTTTACCGTGGTACACGCTTTTCTGACCCGGAAAGTGATAGTCTGTTTTTGTTAATGCTTTACTCATTTTCGTTATGTTTTAAGAATGAATAGGTTTGTCTTGAGTTTCAGATTGTTCCTTGTCTGTCTTGTTCGTACGGCGAGCCGCTCTTTTTTCCGTTTGTTCAGCCTTCTCTTTCTCTTCGTATTTTTCATAGGCTTCTACAATACGGGTAACCAGTTTGTGGCGGACAATGTCTTTCTTGCTGAGCTCGATAAAGCTGATGCTTTTGATTCCTTTCAGAATCCGCATGGCCTGAATCAGTCCGGATGTCTGTGAGGCAGGGAGGTCTATTTGTGTCATATCGCCTGTCACAATCATTTTGGTATTCATACCCATACGGGTAAGAAACATCTTGATTTGTTGTGTAGTGGTGTTCTGTGCTTCATCCAGAATGACAACCGCATCGTTCAGTGTACGCCCGCGCATGAATGCAAGCGGAGCAATTTGAATGATATTCAATTCCATGTATTCTTTCAGCTTGGCTGCAGGAATCATATCTTGTAGTGCATCGTAGAGAGGCTGAAGATAGGGATCAATCTTGTCTTTCATATCTCCCGGCAGGAATCCCAGTTTTTCACCGGCTTCTACGGCTGGACGGCTCAAGATGATTTTTTTTATTTCCTTATTTTTCAATGCCTGTACAGCTAAGGCGATGGCTGTATAGGTCTTTCCAGTCCCAGCCGGACCGATGGCGAAAATCATATCGTTTTTCCGGAATTCCTGTACCAGTTTCCGTTGGTTCTCGCTGCGTGGAAGAATAGGTTTACCCGTTACACTGAAGACAATAGCTTCACCTGTAGTTTCGGTAGCAGGGCGGTTCCCTTTGACGATGTCAAGTATGGATTCTTCATTGAGCGAGTTGAACTGTGCACAATGTTTCTCTAAAGCAACTATGGCGTCTTCGAATGCACACATTTCTTCTTCGTCTCCCATGACTTTGATGACATTTCCTCGCGCCACAATTCTCAGTTTGGGAAACAGAGCTTTGATCATTTGTATATTGGTGTTATTTACACCATAAAAGATGACCGGATCAATATCTTCTAAAACAATATGTTTTTCTATCATTCAGTTGAGTTGGATACACAATTTTTTATATTTTCTGCAAAAATAATCATTCCTTTTGATAGTAGGTGTACAGATACGAAAAAAAACCAAGGGTGGTATTCCTAAAAAACGTAACAGCCTGTGTGGAACTTTGGAAATAGAAGCAAAAATTTTTAAATAAAGAAATCTGTTTTTCTCTTTGTCAGAATTTTCTATCTTTGCCCAAAGAATCTAAATTATAAAAAAATGGAATCATCTGCGAAACTTTATGCGTTGAAGTATACCAACGTGAATACGTATTTGTTTGCGTTGTTGTTTGTGATTGGAAATATTTTGCTACCACAATTGTGCCATCTGATGTATTTAGGTGGACCTACTTGGCTCCCTATCTATTTCTTTACTTTGATTGGAGCTTATAAATATGGTGTGCGTGTAGGATTGTTGACGGCTATTCTTTCGCCGGTTATCAATAGTTGGTTGTTCGGCATGCCTGCAATAGCGGTTTTGCCTGCTATTTTGGTGAAATCTGTCCTGTTGGCTGTAGCTGCCGGTTTTATAGCCCAACGGCTTCAACGTGTTACTTTGTGGTCGTTGCTTACTGTGGTATTGTTTTATCAGGTAGTGGGAAGTCTGGTAGAATGGGGATTGGTAGCAGATTTTGTAGCTGCTATGCAGGATTTCAGAATTGGAATACCGGGTATGCTGCTTCAAGTGTTTGGAGGCTACGGCTTGCTGAAGCTGATGACAAAAGTAAAATGATTTTGCTTATGAATGCGATAGTATTGTTTATGGGAGTCGGAATGCAGGAACTGTTGTTCATTGCATTGATTTTGTTACTTCTTTTCGGTGGAAAGAAAATTCCGGAACTGATGAAAGGCCTGGGAAAAGGGGTGAAAAGTTTCAAGGATGGAATGAATGGGGTAGAGGAGGATTCGGATATTAGGCCGAAAGAAGATAAAGACCAGGTAAAGTGAAGACGGATAACGGAAATACACAGCTGACGTTTTGGGACCATTTGGATGAATTGCGTGGAGTTTTGGTCCGCTGTATTGTTCTGCTGGTTATTCTGACTTTGGTAGCCTTCTGTTTCCGTGAGGAACTTTTTGATGTAGTATTGGCTCCAAAAGCTCCTGATTTCTGTATTTACGGGCTTTTCTGCCGAGTAGCCGAATGGATTCAGTTACCTTCGTTGTGTCCGGATACTTTCTATGTCCGGCTCATTAATACTGAACTGGCAGGACAGTTTCTGACTCATATGAGTGTGGCTTTTTATGCGGGGTTACTGCTCGCCTCTCCTTATATATTATACCAGCTTTTCCGTTTTGTCTCTCCGGCATTGTACGAGGATGAACGGAGATATTCTCTGCGTGTAGTAGTGTGGGGATACGTTTTGTTTATATTAGGTGTTTTATTGAATTATTTCTTGATTTTCCCTTTGACGTTCCGCTTTTTGGCCTTGTATCAAGTCAGTGCGGAGGTAGAGAATACTATAGTCCTGACTTCGTATATCGACATGCTGATGATGCTGAGTCTGATGATGGGTATTGTATTCGAAATTCCTGTCCTGTGTTGGCTGTTCGCTCAATTGGGATTACTTTCTACTGCTTTTATGCGGACATATCGAAAACATGCTATTGTGTTGGCTTTGGTGATAGCAGCTGTTATTACACCAACTTCAGACGTGTTTACGCTGCTGATGGTAGCCTTGCCTATCCTTCTGTTATACGAGGCAAGTATCTGGATAGTCCGTCGGGTAGAAAAGAATAAACTGAATACTGAAAGAGAATGATGATGAAAAAAATAATGGGGCTGATACTGTTACTGGTTATGGGAACTGGTTTGCAGGCTCAGCAGGTAATTGAGAATATATTTCGCTCTCCTTTTGATTTCCCGTTGCTGTTGAGTGCAAATTTTGGGGAATTACGTCCGAATCATTTTCATAATGGGTTGGATATCAAGACACAGGGAGTAACCGGTAAGCCCATCCGTTGCATTGCCGACGGTTATGTTTCCCGGGTGATGGTTCTTCATGGGGGCTATGGACAGGCTATTTTCGTAACTCATCCCAATGGATTGACTTCGGTTTACGGACATGTCGTTTCGTTTGCTCCGGCTGTTCAGAAATATGTCCGGGCTTATCAATACGAACATCAGACATTTACCTGCGATTTGAGCTTTGAGCCTGATCAATTCCCGATAAAACAAGGGGAACTCTTGGCGTTGAGTGGTAACGAAGGAGCTTCGGCAGGTCCTCATCTTCATTTGGAACTTCGGAACACTGACACGGGAGAATACATTGATCCGATGCCATATTTCAAGTCGATGCTGAAAGACACCAAAGCACCGGTGGCTAGTCTGGTAGGCTTTTATCCGGTATCCGGTGAAGGTGTTGTAGCTGGTTCTGTTCGGAAAAAACTGGTTGGAATAGAGGCTTTGAAGCAGAAAGTAACTGCCTGGGGAAAGATTTATACCGGCATCAGTGCCCGCGATTACATGGACGGAACTTCCAACTTCTATGGTGTTCATTCTGTGACTCTGTATGTGGATTCAGTACAAGTGTTCCGAAGTGTGACAGATAAGGTGGCGCCCGAAGAGAACCGGATGATCAACGGATTTACAGATTACGATGAATTGCGTCGGACTAAACGCTTGATTATGCGTTCGTACATTGCACCGGGAAACCGGTTGCGTATTCTACAGGCAGACACAGCGAGAGGAGTAGTTCTCATTGATGAAGAACGTGACTATCGGTTCCGTTATGTATTGGAAGATAATTTTGGTAATCGGCGTACTTATGCTTTTATTGTTCGGGGAAAGAAGGAAGACATTCCTGCTTATCAATTTAAGGGCAACCGCATGTTGTATTGGAACCGTACAA
Source organism: uncultured Bacteroides sp. (assembly GCA_900551645.1). Taxonomy (GTDB): domain Bacteria; phylum Bacteroidota; class Bacteroidia; order Bacteroidales; family Bacteroidaceae; genus Phocaeicola. Next base: position 2,089 of record URWP01000064.1, on the reverse strand, counting down.
ATGTCATTCAAGCTCCCGGATTGGAGTTTGTAGTACCTAAATATTATGTGTACGAAGATACTGGATTAAGTGTTTCTGTAGAAGGTGACAGCACAGATATTTCATTCGACTATGTGCTTGATGCCGGTAATACACCGTTGCAAAGCTATTGTTCGCTTTCTATCGGTGTCCGTCATCTGCCAGTCGCTGATACTACAAAGTATTATGTTGTGCAGAAAGTCGGACGTTGGCGTGCGCCAGCCGGTGGAGCATTCGAGAATGGATGGATGAAAACTCGTGTCCGCGAATTTGCTACTTATTCAGTGGCTGTTGATACCGTTGCCCCCCGCATTACTGCTGTGGGTCAGACTGGTTGGCGGACTTCCCGCAATGTTCGTTTCAAGATTGCAGATGCTGAAAGCGGTATCGGTACCTATAAGGTTTTTGTAGACGGTGAATTTGTCCTTTTCGGCCTGAAGAAAGGGATACTTGTTATTCAGGAACCGGAGAAAATCAAAAAAGGAGTTCCCCATAAGGTGGAAGTGATAGTAATGGACAATTGTAAGAATGAAACCCGCAAATTATTTCATTTTTAAAATATAAAGATTAAATGTTTATGATGAAGAGAGTGCTGACAGCCGTTGTATTATTGACGGCTTTTGTGTTGAATGGCTGGACTTGTACCAATCTGATTGTTGGCAAGAAGGCATCAGCAGACGGTTCTGTAATTGTTTCTTATTCGGCCGATTCGTATGGCTTGTTCGGCTTTTTATGTCATTATCCGGCTGCTAAACATCCTGATGGGGCTATCCGTGCCATCTATGATTGGGATTCAGGTAAATATCTGGGGCAAATAAAGGAGGCGAAAGAAACCTATAATGTCATAGGTAACATGAATGAATTTCAGGTGACTATCGGTGAAACGACTTTCGGAGGACGTCCGGAACTGGTGGATACTACCGGTGTGATGGATTACGGAAGTTTGATTTATGTTGCTTTGCAGCGTTCTCGTTCGGCCAAGGAAGCTATCAAGGTGATGACCGACTTAGTGAAAGAGTACGGTTATTACAGTAGTGGTGAATCTTTCTCAATAGCTGATCCGAATGAGGTATGGATTATGGAAATGATAGGTAAGGGACCTGGGGTAAAAGGCGCTGTTTGGGTAGCTGTCCGTATTCCTGATGACTGTATTGCCGCTCATGCCAATCAGAGTCGTATCCATCAATTTAATTTGAATGACAAGGAGAATTGTCTGTATGCGCCGGATGTGATTTCATTTGCCCGTGAGAAAGGATATTTTTCTGGAGCAAACAAGGATTTCAGCTTTGCTGATGCTTATTGCCCGCTGGATTTCAGTGGCCTCCGTTTCTGTGAAGCTCGTGTATGGAGTTATTACAATATGTTCAGCAAAGCTACAGGTCAGGCGTATCTTTCATACATTCAGGGAGACAGTAAAGAGCCGATGCCGCTTTATGTAAAACCAGATCAGAAAGTGTCTGTCCGTGATATTCAGCGTGCTATGCGCGACCACTATGAAGGAACCGCTCTTGATATAACCAAAGATATGGGTGCTGGTGCTTTCAATATGCCATACCGTCTTTCTCCGTTAACTTTCAAGGTAGACGGTGTGGAATATTTCAATGAGCGTCCGATTTCTACCCAGCAGACTGCCTTTACTTTCGTAGCGCAGATGCGTGCCAACCTGCCGGATGTGGTAGGAGGTGTCTTATGGTTCGGACTTGATGATGCGAATATGACAGTCTTTACTCCGGTGTATTGTAATACCAATCAGGTTCCGGATGTATATGCCGAAGGAAACGGTGATTGTGTTACTTTTTCATGGAATTCAGCTTTCTGGATTTATAATTGGGTGGCCGATATGATTCGTCCACGTTATAGTTTGATGGTAAGTGATATGCAACAAGTGCAGAACGAATTGGAAGATTTGTATGCCAATGCTCAGGAAGGTGTTGAAGCCACGGCTATGAAACTGTATCAACAAGATTCACTGAAAGCTCGTGATTTTCTAACCCGTTATACAGCTATGACAGCAAAAGATGCGGTTGACAGTTGGAAGAAACTTGGAGAGTTCCTGATTGTCCGCTATAAC
>URWP01000063.1 GCA_900551645.1 uncultured Bacteroides sp. | reverse complement strand
TTTATCATTGGCTCCTCAAGCATCCAATCGGGTTAATACCATATTTATGACTACCTATTTCATCGGTGGTTCAATTGGAACTTTCCTGGCAGGGACATTCTGGCAAGCTTTTCAGTGGGAAGGCGTAGTAGGAGTCGGTATGATGTTGATAGTTTTATCTTTGATTTTGACATTTTTTACTAAGCATTAATTCTGACGGTTTTATGAATAAACCTGCAATTTATCTTAAAGAGTGGTTGGCTATCCATCCTTATACTTCGGTTCAGCCATCAGATGTCTATTTTGTGCAATTGGCGAATGTCCTTTATGCCGCTTGTAATATTTCTGACCTACCGGATTTTTTTCGTCGTAAGCTGGCACTTTATGTAGCTGCTTATCTGGAAGACGTCATTTCCGGATTAGGGCTTTGGCATAGCTTTATAGCTGAACACGAGAAACTTTATGGGAAAAAGCTTCCTTTCTATACACTCTCATCCGATTATCTGGAGAATGAAATCAATGAAGAGGATATCCGTTTTCTGATATGGAATACATGGCAGAAAGCCTTTTTGGTTCATGATTATATTCATCCGATGGATAGTAGGATAGTGGAGCAGGCTCGTTGTTTCTACGAAATATTAACTAAAGCGTATGAAGAGGCTCCTGCCAATGATTGGTTAGAGCATTGTATGGATGGCTTTAATAATGAGAAAGACAAGGAGAGAAAGTTGAATTGGTTGTTTGGACATTCGTACCTGACTGAACCTTCCATGCTTCCCTATATAGAGAAGGTGACTCCTTCCGATCGTTTCATTATTCCGGTGGGGCCATTGGCTTTGTTTCTTCGAGAGATACTGGAATCTTTGACTGATAGCGTTGCTTGGAGAGAAGTTACTGGACTTTATCCGAAAGAACCGGAATTATCTGATGTGCTTCTACAGAAAAATGCGGAGATGTATCGGTTGTTTGTAGCTGGTACAGGAGGAAAAGAAAAGGTATATCTTTCTGGTTACGATGAATTACATCGCTTCTTGATAGAAGTACTTCAATGGCCGGATGATGAAAACCATACGCTTCCTCAAATGAAATCGTATCGTAATTTTGTATTGATGATAGATTCTCGGAAAGGAATTCTGTTGGCAAAAGATGTTTGTGAGTACATCGCTGACCCTGATAATCCGATTTATGATTCTCGCAAGGCAGAGAAAGAGGCTTTTCGTTTGCTTACAGAAGAGACGCTTTGTCCGCCTGACCTACTGACATATTGTATTAAAAACTGTTATTTGCCAGATGCGTCTTTTCCGGATGGAACAGGAAAGGAATTGGTGCAGACAAATGCAGATTTTATAGCGCGTCATGCTTTGCTTTATTATTATCGAGGTGATTAATGTGTGAGGAGGAAGTAAAGGCAGCGGTTTTAGGTAATAAAGAGTGTCAGTCTGGCATCTTTTCATAATTTTAGTCGTGATTACCTAACTTTTGTATAGTTGGGCATGAAATTTGTTGTGTGAAAGTGAATTTTCCTATGAACAATAAAAAATAAATAGATATGAGTACAAAAGAGAACAAACAGACTCAAGAAGATATTCTAAAAGAGCAGTCTGGACAGACAGTGGATAAAACTCAGACTGGGACTTCAGAAGAGGAGACTACTCAGACTTCCGAAACTAACGAACAGATTGAGGCTGAAAAAGATCAAGAATTAACGGCTGAAGAAAAGCTGGAGAAGGAGTTGGAAACAGTCAAGAAGCTGGTGGAAGAACAGAAAGACAAATATTTGCGTCTGTCTGCAGAGTTTGATAACTATCGTAAACGTACATTAAAAGAAAAGGCTGAACTGATTAAGAATGGAGGAGAAAAAGCCATTACTGCTATTCTTCCGATTTTAGATGACTTGGAGAGAGCTTTGCAGAATATGCAGAAAGCTGAAGATGTGAAAGCCATTTATGACGGTGTGGATCTGATTTATCAGAAATTCCTGAAAGAACTTTCTCATGAGGGATTGAAAAAGATAGAACCTATAGGTGAATCATTTGATACAGATTTTCATGAAGCGATTGCATTAGTTCCGTCACCTGGGGAAGAACAAAGAGGGAAAGTTTTGGATTGTGTACAGACAGGTTATATGTTGAATGATAAAGTGATTCGTCACGCGAAAGTGGTTGTAGCTCAATAAAAAGAAAAACAGATTCTGTCATGGCGAAAAGAGATTACTATGAAGTGCTGGGGGTTGAGAAGACAGCATCAGCCGATGAAATAAAGAAAGCGTATCGTAAAAAAGCAATTCAGTATCACCCGGATAAGAATCCGGGTGACAAGACTGCTGAAGAGAAGTTCAAGGAGGCTGCCGAAGCCTATGAAGTTTTGAGTAACCCGGATAAGCGTGCCCGTTACGACCAGTTTGGACATGCCGGAGTGGATGGCGCTGCTGGTGCCGGTGGTTTCGGAGGTTTTGGTGGACAGGGAATGTCTATGGATGACATCTTCTCAATGTTCGGTGATATCTTCGGTGGTCATGGCGGTTTCGGTGGCTTTGGTGGAGGTTCAGGCCAGACTCGCCAACGTAAATTCCGTGGTGCAGATTTGCGCGTCAAGGTAAAATTGAATTTGAAAGAAATTTCTACTGGTGTAGAAAAGAAATTCAAATTGAAAAAGTATGTACAGTGTAGTCATTGTCACGGAACAGGAGCAGAAGGCGATGGTGGGGTAGAAACCTGTCCGACTTGTCATGGAACTGGAAGTGTTACACGTACTCAGCAGAGTATTTTTGGTATGATGCAGACCCAGACTGTTTGTCCGCAGTGTAACGGTGAAGGTAAGATTGTAAAGAACAAGTGTAAGGAATGCGGTGGTGAAGGAGTCGTATATGGTGAAGAAGTAGTAACCGTAAAGATTCCTGCCGGTGTAGCAGAAGGAATGCAGGTTACCATTAACGGTAAAGGTAATGCCGGAAAGCACAACGGTGTAGCCGGAGATTTGCTGGTATTGGTAGAAGAAGAAAAACATCCGGAACTGATACGTGATGAGAGTGATTTGATTTATAATTTGCTGTTGAGTGTGCCTACAGCAGCATTGGGAGGAACGGTAGAAATACCTACCATTGATGGTAAGGCAAAAATAAAGATTGAACCTGGAACTCAACCAGGAAAGGTGCTTCGTCTTCGTGGAAAGGGACTTCCTAACATCAACAGTTATGGTTATAGTACTGGTACTGGAGATTTGTTGGTAAATGTCAGTGTCTATATTCCGGAAACATTGACAAAAGAAGAACGTCAAGCTATGGAGAAATGGCAGGAATCTGAAAGCTTCAAGCCGAATACTAGTTTAAAGGAAAAGATATTCAAGAAATTCAGAAGTCTGTTTGACTGATGATTTGATTGTTTGTGTATGAGCGGGAAACAGAAGATAAAAATATGCTGTCTCCCGCTTATTTTTTGTCAGATTGTTAAAATAGTGGAAGGTTCATATAAGGCTTCTTGTTTAATATTAAAAAACTATTTGGAACGCATGATGCGGAAGAATAATCGCTATATTTGCGAAATATGGGATATGGTTCAAGATAACCGAAGGAAGTATTATTTTCTTCTTACTATATATTTTAATGTAGATAAATTGGTATAATCATGAAGAACTGGATATTATCGGTTTTAGGATGTTTTATGGTATTGACTCTTCAAGCTCAAATAGAACAAGAAAAGAGTTTGGTACAATCAAATGATACTTTAATGACTGACGAATTGCGGCCTGTTCAGTTGTCTGCCGATTCACTGTCGGTTCCTTTGGTGTCTCCTATTGTACAAGCAGGTTATTATCCGTTCAGTATGTATGGTATTTCTCCTTTCTCTTATCAAGGTTTCGGTACGTGGGAACTTCATAAGGGTTTTAATGCTTCGTTAGGTATGAGTGTAACGTTTAGCCCTAGTAAGTATGCCCCTTCCGGTGTCGGATTCGGACAAGATGCTGCTTTTCTGTATGCAATGCCTTTAAGTAACCGGGTGAGTATAGCAGGAGGTTTGTATGCCAGTAACCTGGATTGGGGAAGATATAATTGCCGAACAATAGGAGTAGCCGGTATAGCTGCTTTTAAGGTCAATGAGCGGATTAGTATCTATGCATACGGGAATAAATCGATTATGCCTAAGCGTTCTCCTCTTTATTATCCGACAATTGATTTTAATCCTGACCGTTTAGGTGGATTAGTCAATTTCAAATTAGGAGAAAGCAGTTCTATCAGTGTTGGAGTAGAGGCCCGCAAATATTCGTACCTGCCTTGACGGATCAAAACAGGTACGGAATTTAAAAACCGTTTGAAAACGGTTTATCGTTCGTTAAAACTACAACGTTTGAAGTAGACTTTCTGTAGCGTACCAGATGTGTTTTTCAAGCGGAACTGTAGGATCTGTTCCGGACCAGCGTCGGCCACCAACAATGTTTTGTTATTAGTTGGTTTTAGTTCTAGTATTTTCCAGTTACCGTCAGTAGTCTGTACTTCTAGGGTAAATTTTCCATTAATATCCAGTGTCCCCAAGTCTAATATGATATTGCCTAAACTCCTCGGATAATCCATTGTTAGAGTCAATTGACCTTCTGCTTGCCATAGAATAACTTCATTGGAAGAAGATACAGCTCCGGTGCGTCCTTTCCGGCGGACAGGGAGTAAAGCCAGTTGAGTTACGTCGCTGCTAAGGCTGTAAGGATGATATTCTGCTCTTGTATCCAGTTGAGTTCCCTGTTGTTTGTTGAAGCGGATGGTACTGGCTTCGAAAAGAGCATTAAACGTCGGTATCAGATATTTCGAGCCGCTTTTTACTCCCGGCTGATAAGGATTCTGGTTATAAGTAGCATCTACTTCTCCCATCTGTACCTGTAATGCTTGGGCGTGTGCGTAGGTTTCTTTGAAGTTTTCTGTTTCTCCGATAACCTGCTCTTGAATCATTTGAAGTACCTGCTGTCCGTATTCACCTGTTAATTTGAACTGAATCAGCCAAGGTTTGATTTCTTCAATCAGCGGACGGTTTGTCTTGCTGGCCATCAGCATATCAGCGGATAAGATGATTTGTTGGCAAGCATCCGCTACTTCCTGATAAGCCTTTTCATCGATTTTCCCTTCTTTGGTATAGTTTTCACTTAGAGTTTTTAAAGCAGGCTGTAATTTTACAGATTCATCTCTGCGGAATCCATGTCCATTTTCTCCTAAATCTGAGTTGTGTGCCGCAAATGTTTCCAGATATTTGGCATGTTGAGGCATCAAATCTCTGATAGCCCGTTTCCAGGACACTTCGCTCTGATAAGATTCCAGATTCCAGGCATAATCGGCAATGCTATACAGAGCAATTTTAGAAGCTTCCGCTCTCTCCATGGGATTCGATACAAAAGCTGCCATATCGTTTTTGATGTCCAGTCCGTTTCCGTACACTGGTCCCATCAGCAAATGGTCACGTACATAGTCAGAAACCGGGAAGTTCCACCATATATATGCTTTACGTTTCAGCAATGGGTTAATGAATTCCATGGATGGTTTGTCAATGCAGGCAATTACCCGATCACCGGTCCACATAATCTGAATGTCTTTGTTGAGTTTGTCTCCCAAGGTAGTCAGATATCCTCCCTTTACATCCGACCATGATTTATTATATTCGGTCGGACACATTACCAGTGGAGCTACATCACCTTTTACTTTTACAAAATTATCATCCAGATAATTTAATAGTTCGGCCTGTTTTTCTGCTTTGGTTCCTTCTCCGGAAATATCATCGAAGAATACGGCGAAGGCACGTACCCCAAGTTCATACATACTTTCAAATTTTTGCATCAGTGCGTCTCGGTCCTCGGTATTCCAACGTATGTCTTGTCCCGGGTGGATGGCCCAATAGAAAATGACTTCGTTTTCCTTTGCTTTATCAACCAGTGCTTTCAGTTGGGCTGCTTCTTTCGGAGGATAAGGTTTACGCCAGTTGGGAGTACTGTGGTAAGGGTCATCTTTCGGGCCATACAGGTATACATTCAGTTTGTTTTTACCATAAAATTCCAGTTGGCGCAGACGGGCGTCATGACTCCAGGGAGTACCGTAAAAACCTTCTACTACCCCACGATAAGGCAGATCCGGATAGTCGGTTACTTGTACTAACGGTAGTTTCGGAAGTGTCAGCAGTTGTGCCAATGTCTGTACTCCGTAGAACAAGCCTTGTTCGTCTGCTCCTGCGATAACTATCTTGTCCTTTTCAATGCTTAAGTAGTATCCTTCGGCCTTATGGGGAATATTTTTCTTGTACTTATGAATACTTTTATCTCCTTTGATACCTAAATACACAGGAAATCCTTTCTCTTCGATTTGATTTTTCCATAGAGATTTTATGAGGGAGATAGCTGAAAGTCTGTTAGATTGAATGTTATCAGTTATCAGGGATATCTGATGAGGTATTTCCAATGAGTCTTGAGAGGTCACATACTCTTGGGGAGTTGGCTGTATCTGAAAACTTTGTGCGGAGATGTTTTGTAGTGCAAATAGTCCCAGTGCACTGGCCAGAATGATTCTTTTCATATTATAGGGTTATAGGTGAAACTAGAAATTTGAGATTTAACATCTTGAGTATGCAATATTCGTAAAATAACTTGATATTTGCAAATGGGCACTTGTAAAAACCGGTCGATGGATGTATGATTATATGCATTTCAGAGTTTTATATCGGATGCCATAGTCTACTCTTTATCCACTTTTTTAGGCCTTTATGTGCTTCTTATGTGTTTGATTATTAAAACTTTGGTTTTTGGTGGAATTCATATTTATCCTTATCTTTCTACCTTTTGGAAATAGATTCTGCATTTTTTATATCTTTGAAACAAAACAATGTAATGAAATCATGACCTTGGATTAATACTGATGAAAATACTTCTGCGATGTTATGCGGTCAGTATCAGATTATGTCTTTAATTATTTAAGGTTTGTTCTTTGATTGTGCTTTAGATGGTCTTGGTTGTTTTAGAAAAATATTTATTCATATCTGAATTATTGATGATAGGATTGAATGAACAGAATCAGATGGCATTATTTTAAAATCAAAATATCGTGAAAAATTTTTTAGTCAGTTTGGCTTTTGTTGCTGTTTTACCTCTTTCTGCCCAACAGAAGCCTGTCTATTTAGATGAAAGTAGGCCAGTAGAAGAAAGGGTTGAGGATGCATTGTCACGTCTTACCTTGAAGGAAAAGATTGCTTTGGTACATGCACAGAGTAAGTTCAGTAGTGCAGGAGTACCTCGATTGGGTATACCAGATTTTTGGATGACTGACGGGCCTCATGGAATCCGTCCGGAAGTATTATGGGACGAATGGGATCAGGCAGGCTGGACGAATGATTCTTGTGTTGCATTTCCTGCATTGACTTGCCTTGCTGCCACTTGGAATCCTGAAATGTCTCTACTTTATGGAAAAAGTATCGGAGAAGAGGCACGTTACCGTAACAAGACTGTGCTTTTGGGTCCAGGTGTAAATATTTATCGGACACCTCTCAATGGGCGTAATTTTGAATACATGGGTGAGGACCCTTACTTGGCATCCCGTATGGTAGTTCCTTACATTGAAGGTGTACAGCTGAATGGAGTTGCAGCTTGTGTGAAGCATTTTGCCTTGAACAACCATGAGGTGAATCGTCATACCACGAATGTCATTGTTGATGACCGTGCTTTGTATGAAATTTACTTGCCGGCATTCAAGGCTGCTGTGCAAGAGGGTAAGGTATGGGCTATCATGGGTTCCTACAATTTGTATAAAGGGCAACATTGCTGTCATAACCAATATCTGCTCAATGATATATTGAAAGGAGAATGGGGATTTGACGGTGTTGTAGTTTCTGATTGGGGAGGCGTGCATGATACCGACCAAGCCATTACCAATGGTCTTGACATGGAATTCGGCAGTTGGACTAACGGGTTGAGTAACGGTGCCAGCAATGCCTACGACAATTATTATCTGGCTATGCCTTATCTTCAACGCATACAGGAAGGAAAAGTCGGAACAGAAGAATTGGATGATAAAGTGAAACGTATCTTGCGTCTGGCTTTCCGTACTACAATGAATACTTCCCGTCCATGGGGAGCCATGCTTTCTCCTGAACATTATGAAGCCGCCCGACGAATCGGTGAGGAGGGAATTGTACTGCTTCAGAACGAAGGAGGATTGTTGCCGATTAATCTTGATAGGGCCAAGAAGATTGTTGTTGTAGGAGAAAACGCTATCAAGATGATGACTGTAGGTGGAGGTTCTTCATCGCTTAAAGTACAACGTGAACTTTCCCCTTTGGATGGAATCAGGCAACGTGTAGGTAACCGTGCAGAGGTCGTATATGTCCGTGGTTATGTAGGCGATGCCAGTGGCGAGTATAACGGTGTGATAACCGGACAGGACTTGAAAGATGACCGGACTCCGGAGGAGCTGATAGCTGAAGCGAAGACTGAGGCTGCTGATGCTGACTATGTGATTTTTATCGGTGGATTGAATAAAAGTAACAATCAGGATTGTGAAGATACAGACCGTGAAGACTTGGGGTTGCCATACGGACAGGATGCTGTGATTCAGGCTTTGGCTGAAGTCAACAGTAATTTGATTGTAGTGAATATATCGGGTAATGCTGTTGCCATGCCTTGGGTAAAGGAAGTGCCTGCTATTGTGCAGGATTGGTATTTGGGTTCAGAAGCTGGCAGTTCATTGGCTGCTGTACTTATGGGAGATGTGAATCCAAGCGGAAGATTACCTTTTACTTTTCCGGTAAAATTAGAAGATAACAGTGCACATGCATTGGGAGAATACACAGGTGAACGTTCTGATTCTGTTATTGATATTAAGTATAATGAAGGTATTTTTGTGGGATACCGGTGGGCTGACAAGCAGAAGAAAGTGAAACCTCTTTTTGCTTTTGGACACGGGCTTTCGTATACGACGTTCGAATACGGAAAGCCTGTAGCAGACGCTGAAACTATGTCGGTTGATGGAGAATTGACTGTCAAAGTAACTGTCAAGAATACAGGTAATCGTGAGGGACAGGAAGTTGTGCAACTTTACATAGCCGATAAGAAGTCTTCCTTGCCTCGTCCTCTGAAGGAACTGAAAGGATTCAAAAAGATTAAGCTAGCCCCAGGAGAAACGCAAGAAGTATCTTTTGTTATTGATAAAGAATCTCTTAGCTTTTTTGATGATGTCAAGCATTCCTGGATAGCCGAACCGGGAAAATTTGAGGCTATCATTGCTGCTTCTGCTGTCGATGTAAAAGGAACTGTAGCCTTTGAGTTGAAATGAATTTCTGGTTCCCGTTAAGTTTTCTGTAGAAATTACGGGAAATGCATTTATTTGGTTTTCAATAGTAATATCTGTATAAAAATAATTTTATGGGAGTGTAGCCATTTGAGGTTGTACTCCCTTTTTCATCCGAATCATATTTTGTTGTGATTATTAGAACTTTTATGTTTCATCTGAATTATATTGGTTGTCTTATGGAATATGAATACTTTTTGTTACATTTGTATTACTGTTTATCGAAAATTTAACAGTTATGAGAATCAAAATATTTTTTCTTCTTCTGATAATAAACACGTTCTATGGATTTGCCCTTGATGCGAAGCTTGATTCATTGTTAAAGGTTTTGGACCAGGCTATTTCTCAGAATGAGTCGTTTACATCGATGCGGGCAGGTCAAATCAGTATGTTGAAGAATCGTTTAAAACAGGATTCTCTTTCATATGATGAACACTATCGGTTGAATAATGAATTATATGAAAGATACCGGTCTTATTTATGTGATTCTGCTATCTATTATTTGAGCAATAATATTAAGTTGGCCGATTCTTATGACGATGGAATACGTAAATCCAGCAGTCAGATAGCTTTGTCGTATTTACTGGCTTCATCAGGTATGTATATGGAAGCCGTTGATATGTTGAAACAGGTAGAACGCAGGTATTTAGGAAAAAAAGAATTGATTGATTATTATAACGCTTGCGATCATGTTTATGGAGAAGCAGGATTCTATACGCAGGCTGAAGATATAGGGAAGATATATACTGCCAGATCGGAATTGTATAAAGATTCTCTTTACCGGTTATTGGACCCTCACTCAGCATTGTATTTGATTTTGAAGGAGACCTCTTACCGTGATAGCGGTGAGCTTGATAAGGCGTTGTCGCTCAATAACGAAAGGCTTTTGAAGGCTGATGTGAACTCGCAGGAATATGCGTTGGTTATGTATAATCGGGCTTTGATTTATCGGGAGGCGGATGATCGGAATTCATACATGATTTGTTTGGCTTTGTCTGCCATTACAGATATCCGTTTGGCTACCAAGGACCATGCTTCGTTATGGATGCTGGCACAGGCGCTGCTTGATGCCGGAGATTTGGAGCATAGCTATCAGTATATGAACTTTTCGTGGAGCGAAACCCAGTTATATAATGCCCGTCTACGTGTGTGGCAAAGTATGGATGACTTGTCGTTAATCGGTGATACTTACCGGATGATGTTACAAGACCGGAATACACAGTTGAAATTTTATATTATTTGTGTATCATTGCTTTCTGTAGTAGTATTATTGGCGTTGTTGTTCATCTACAAGCAATTGAAGAAGTTGGCTGTCGCTCGTGAGAATCTGTTGAAAGCCAATGAGAAGTTGAATTTGCTGAATGCTGAACTGAAGCAGATAAATGAAGACCTTCAATCTGCCAATGAAGAATTGGCGGAATCTAATAAGATAAAGGAAGAATATATTGCTCGTTTCCTTCGTTTATGTTCCACGTACATTACGCAGCTGGATACTTTCCGTCGTTTAGTCAATAAAAAGATTTCTTCTAATCAAGTGGCTGAATTGTTTAAACTGACACGCTCGGATACGCTACAGGAAGAGGCACTTCGGGAATTGTATGCTAATTTTGATTCGGCTTTCCTACATCTTTTCCCTAATTTTGTGGAACAGTTTAATGAACTTTTGCAGGAAAATGAGCGTATCGTACCGAAAAGTGATGAACAGCTGAATACAGAATTGCGTATTTTTGCACTTATCCGTTTGGGGATTACGGATAGTTCTCAGATTGCCGAATTTTTGCGTTATTCAGTGAATACCATTTATAATTATCGTGCCAAAGTGAAAAATAAAGCACGTGTTTCCCGTGAGGATTTTGAAAATCTGGTACGTCGTATTCGCTGATAATCAATCGATTTTCCATCTACGTGTGTAAGGTCAGCATATAGACCAGTTTGAGTGAAACAGTTTTGTGTTGATAGAATCTTATATGTTACAGAACGTCCGTTCGTTTGAGGTAAAATGTCCGTTCGTTTGAAGTGAAATATCCGTTCGTTTAGGGTGAAACATCCGTTCGTTTAAAATACTATGGATATTGTATTTGAAAAACGGAAAGAAAGAGCTTCTAAGGTGTTATATATATAAGATGATGGCATTTCTGTCCATTATAGGGTACATTTTTTCACTTTACACATTGAGTTTTATTTTATCGGAAGGTTATTCAGATAAGTCTTATCGGTTATATGAACAAGTATTGGGGGTTGTTATGATTCTTCCGATTCTGAAACGGGCTGTCCTATAAGGTTGGGTCTCCTTTTAGTGGTGATTTCCGAGTATATTGAAGTCTATTACACTTCCACTTTTTTAAATCATTTTGTTTATACTACTTTTCTGTAGTACAGTATTTTATGCCTTTTTGTGGTCCACTTATTCCTCCCTTGTTGTAAAGGGGGAATAGCTTATTCTCTACATTTACACCGTTCAAAGTTTTGTTAATTATAATCTTTTTACTAACCAAAAAATTGTACGTATGAAAGACAGGAGAAAAATTCTGTGGGATATGCGCAGATGGCTGGCAGTTCTGCTGACGGCGTTGTTATCCGTGAGTGCGTTCGCACAAAAACTTACTGTAAAAGGGCGTATAGTCGATTCGAGTAGCAATACGATTATTGGCGCCAGTGTTCTTGAAAAAGGTACAACCAATGGTACGATTACTGATATTGACGGTAATTTTACATTATCGGTTGCTCCTAATTCTATGTTGGTTATTTCTTATGTAGGTTATCAGACTCAAGAATTGAAGGCTTCGGCTTCTATGGAAGTGGTTTTGAAGGAAGATAATGAATTACTGGACGAAGTAGTGGTTATCGGTTATGGTTCTGTGAAACGTAAAGATGTAACTACAGCGGTTTCTACTGTATCGACTGATGATTTGCAGCAACGGCCTATCCTTTCGGCGGCTCAAGCCATGCAAGGGA